>JAUVLX010000050.1 GCA_030600525.1 Desulfobulbus sp.
CCACCCTGGATTTCATTTCGAAATATGTTGAGCCAGGTGTATCCACTGAATTCCTTGATAACTTAATTCATGAGTATATAACTAAAAATGGTGGCATACCTGCACCACTGGGCTATCGCGGTTTTCCTAAATCATCCTGTATTTCACTCAATAATGTGATTTGCCACGGAATACCCTCTAAAGAGACTATTTTAAAAGATGGTGATATTCTCAATGTTGATGTGACCACTATAGTGGATGGATATTTTGGAGATACCAGCCGTATGTTCACCATAGGAGAGGTGTCAGATGAAGCTCAAAAACTCATTCAGGTAACTAAAGAGTGCCTGGATTTAGGTATCGAACAAGTACAACCTAAAAAACGATTTGGTAACATAGGCTTTGTAATTGCCAAACATGCCAAAGCCAATGGGTACAGTGTGGTGTATCAGTTTTGTGGACATGGTGTTGGTTTACAATTTCATGAAGAACCCCAGGTTAACCATATTGCACCCAAAAAAAGTGGCGCGAGAATGAAACCTGGTATGATTTTCACAATCGAGCCCATGATTAATATTGGAATGGCAGAAGCGTCTGTTGATAAAAAAGATGGGTGGACCGCCAGGACGGTGGACAATCAACTTTCTGCTCAATATGAGCACACTGTATTAGTTACCGATTCAGGAGTTGAAATCTTAACTGAGTCAGGTGTTGCTTGATGCACTTTGAAAAGTAGATTCCTCTTCAAATCTCTCGGAGTCTACCACTTACCTCGCTATTTCTTTTATCCATGAAGCGAACGTAGACTCCGATATCCACTACATCCCTGCAGTACAAATTTCATCATGCCTTGGAGGCAGGGCAAACCCGACCTTGATCGAAAAATCCTTTTGTTCAAGGCACCCTCAACACAGCAAATTTATTTTAAAGAAATGCCCAGTAGATTGAAAAAATAGCCAATCACCCTTTGCCTCTGTTGAAATATGAAACATATTAGCCGGGTAACTTTTCCAAGTCACCTCTAGAGCTCTTAAAATTCTATCAACAAAGTCGCAAACTCCGTTACCAATACATTTCATGCAACGCTGACCTATTTTTGATCTGTATCAAAGAATTAATCTCACGGCCCTGCTATTATCCGCTGGTATTAGTTGGGAAAGGTGGAAGAAATTTCTTAAAAAGAAAAAACAAGGTAGAGATAATGGGAATTTACAAAATAGAGGTCCCGCGACCAGTTACTTCAAAAACACAGATACTCTGGTCATGGATTGGTGCCTTTATTGGAATTTCCGCAGTATCAATGATCACCCAATTTGCTCTTGAGGGAACCAGTTTAACGTTGATAATAGGATCGTTTGGGGCATCTGCGGTATTGATATACGGAGCAGAAGACAGTCCCCTTGCCCAACCAAAAAATTTAATAGGCGGCCATATACTATCTGCCATTGTGGGAGTTACAATATTTCAACTCTTACCTAATCAACTGTGGCTGGCTAGCCCTTTGGCTGTTGCAACAGCGATTGCGTTAATGCAGTTTACCGGCACCTTACATCCTCCTGGTGGTGCGACGGCACTTATTGCAGTTATTGGCGGCGACAATATCCATCAGCTCGGATACACATACGTTCTTTTCCCGGTTGCCACCGGTGCCCTTCTCATGCTAACCATTGCCCTGGCCGTTAATAAATTAGCACAGGGAAGAACCTATCCGAAGAAGTAACTTCATTTTACATTCATTGATGGACTCTAAAAATTCTATCACACTCTTCAAGGTAATTATGAATTTCGTTCGCATACTCCCGGTTCTTATCAGCTCCGTTCTCATTGCTGCCCACTTTCAAAGATCCGGTGCTACAATAATTGCGTTTATCTGTCTTTTCTCTACCTGCCTGTTTTTTATCACACGACCATGGAGCGCCCGAATTATCCAAGCACTGCTCATCCTGTATGCACTCGAATGGCTGAGGACTTTAATTAACTTGATTCAGATGCGCATTGAATATGGTATGCCCTGGGCACGACTGGCTCTTATACTCGGTGGAGTCGCTCTTTTTACTGCACTGTCGTCCCTTGTTTTCCGTCATCCCAGGCTGCAAGAAAGATTCAGCATATAAAAAAACATGTCAACCTACGATGCAGCATGTAGACGATCCGACACCAAGAGAGAACTATTTTGCACTATTCCTATCTTGCCGGAATGATTTCTGATGAGATGGGCAGCCTGCTCCAGTGTGCGTTTATCGATATGTAATTTTACACAGATATCACCTGATAGACAGGTCACTAAGATGATATTGATTCGGTTCGTTTTTTCCATCATTGCCAAGGCTGTACCACCGTTGCCAGTATAGTTGTCTGCTAATTCCTTAAACGCATTATGCCATCCACCCATCTCGAAATAGGGCAAAAAGGTTGTTGAACCAATCCCGTCCCTACACTCTGCAAACATGACTAGTGTGCCTCCGTCTCGGACCAGGTTGGCGGCGTTATGAATAGACTTATGTGCCTGGATCATATTAATATCTTTTGGAAAACCACCAGCTGATGCGATAAGCAGATCAAATGGTTCCGTAACCTCGATTTTATAACAGTCGTCCAGCATCATGCAGACAGCAAGAAAGTCGTCATAATTTTTACCGAAATAATAGCTCGCCGCCTTGCCCTTACTATCCAGGACAGCATGGATGGACTGATAGTTAGGAAGCATCTCGTGAATTTCTTTAAGATCTGCTGCCAAAGGATTACTCTCCAGGTTTCCGGGCCAGCACCCTGGAACTAGTAGTGCTTTCTCTTTATCCAGAAAAAGACCATGATTGGCATAAATTGCTTTTATTTCTCCCAATCCAGGAAAAAGTAATTTTCTCCCGCCTCCATACCCTGCAAAATAGTGATGTGAGACAGCACCGATAGTAAGAACGAGATCAGACTCAACGACATCCCGCCGCACCTTTACCTCTGTACCCTGTTGAGTCTTTCCCAGAAGAACAAACACGTCCTGCTCCGTGCAGTCATGATGAACGAACCGGTACTTTTGATATATTTCTCCGTATGCTGCAAGGCACTCGTCATCTGACTGAGGCAAGTGGGTTCCATAGGCAATATAAAAGATAATCTGATCATCAGTTATGGATTTTCCATGCAAGGTTTCTAGAATCCAGGGAAGAACCTGCTGATAACCGCACAACCTTGTTTTATCCGCTACCACGATTGCTACCCGGCCTTTTACCTTTCTATTGCCGATAAGCTTGTCCAGGTCTCTGGTAATTTTTTCTTTACCCACCGTTGACAGAGGCTCTGTACCGGAAAGATGTTGCGTCCGTTCAGGAAGCAGTAACGCTACCTCTTCATCTCCATACTTAAAGGCAACTGTTTTCACTGAACGCCCCTTACAGGTTAAATTTTTCTGCCGCCTTTACTGACAGATAGTCGCCAATTGGAAGAGCTGATGTTGCAGCCGATGAAGGCGCATTGCACACATGCAGAGACCGGTCTGTCTCGGCAAAAAGAAAATCATGCACCAGGCTGCCATCTTACTTTACCGCCTGGGCCCTGATACCGGCAGGATAAGGGAGTAGGTCTTTCACCGTTATTTGCGGACAGTATTTATGTACCCGTTTGAGGTAGCCAGGCTTATACAGGGAGTCGATCGCCTCCTGGATTCCGGTATGCAGATTATGACCAAGTGCTTTCCAGAACCCAGGAAACTTTACCATCTGGGCAATATCTTTCAGGCTCGCATTAAAATGACCGTACCCTTCTCTTTTCCAACCCAGTACGGCATTAGGGCCTACAATCAGGGAACCATCCACCATTGGCGTGAGATGGACCCCAAGAAAAAGGCGATCTGGATCAGGGATAGGATAGATCAGGTGTTTGACAATGTTTTTCATAGCAGATGGTAACTGATAGTACTCCCCCCCTGAACGGAACAACCTGGAAAGCAAGAGCAATTCTCATCATCGCCGCCAAGCGGTCTGCCATCAGGCCACCGCAAACAATCAGATGTGCAGCCTGGATACGATTACCTCCTGCCTGCACTCGGCCCCTATTCCTGCTCATTAATTTTGAGTACTTCAGCACCAAAAAGAATTTTGCCGCCAAGACTTGTAAACAGATTGTTCATCTGCCGGGTGATCCCAGGATAGTCGGTAATCGCAGTTGATTCGACAAAGAGAGCACCTTTGCCGACGATATTGGGTTCACGCCGCCTGAGCTCTGTTTCAGATACGGTTTGCACAATTCAGCATTGAGACTACCAGGCTTATAATAGACGCCTGCATGCACAACTCCGGATTTATGACCAGTCTGATGGCGGGCGCAGTGCTGTTCTTTATCCAACTGGAGGATGTTCAGCTTTGGAAACTTTTTTTTCAATTGGAGCGCAGTTGAGCTACCGACAATACCATTGCCAATAACCAACAAATCGGTGGTTATATATTCCATAGGGGTTCACGTGTTCTCTGGGGTTGCCATCTACCACAATAAATAATACCCAATATCTGAGCCTGTTGATTTACTGTCTTTTCGCCCAATCTCTCGGAGACTAGCGCTTACCTCGTTATGCTGCAAAAATAATCCTCGGAGGTAAGCGTAGACTCCGATATCAACTACATGCCTGTGGTTATTTTTTCATCATGCCTCGACCTTGAACGAAAATCCTAGTAAATCAACAGACTCAGATCTATCCAAGGCGAATCTAAAAATTAACACCGATCTTCAATGCTCAAATAATTAAGAGTGGTGTGGACTGTGAAGAGGGGAAACAACAGTGCCATAAAAAAAACATTTATAATGGGAATCATACTAACAGCTGCAGGCAGCAGGCCGAGACGAAAGGCCTGGTTACGGTGTTTTTTTATCCAGTCGATTTTCTGCCCCAATTTCCAGCGATAACGCGACGACGGAAAATCAATAAACATCAAGGTCGAGTAAAATACGTACAGAAGAAAAGCGGTTGCCTGGCCTATGACTGGCAAAAAGTTAAGAAGCAGGGCAACAATGGTGACCAGAATACCCACCATTCCAATCTTTACTCCCTCAATCAAATCGACACAAATACCGACAAGAGACATTGACGCCTCCCCTTCCCTGGCCTGTCCTGTATAGCGATTTCCGGCAAGCAAGCTCAAAAAAACATAGCCCGGTGTGGTAAGGCAGTAGGCCACAAGAAAGGCAAGGTAAAAAGCTATCACTCGGGAAACGATTATAAAAAGCCACCGCAACCCAGTCCACCCCCACACCAGAGGCCAACTCCAGAAGTGGGCAGCTTCAGGCGGGTGAACGAAAAAATTACCGGTCAGCGAATCAATAAAGGCAAGGCTTTCGTAGGTGCCGAGCCAGGTAAGCAGCCCGGTGGCGACCACCAGTATCATACTGAGACTCAGCACCTTGGGGTAACGAAAAATAAACCGTGTAGAATAACCTAGGGATACCCAAGGCGTTGTATATGGATGGGACTGAGAAGAAGTACGGCCCTGCATGATCTCTCTAAAAAAAATAAGTTGGCTTATAAAATCTGCTTGAGAAACAACTTGGTACGTTCAGATTCAGGGTTAATAAAAAAGTGCTCGGGTGAGCCTTTTTCCATTATTCTTCCCGCATCCATAAACAGTACCTCATCGGCTACTTCTCTGGCAAAGCCCATTTCATGGGTGACGACCGCCATTGTCATCCCTTCCTTGGCCAGAGTTTTCATTACATCTAACACTTCACCGATCATTTCCGGGTCCAATGCAGATGTAGGTTCGTCAAAAAGAAGCACTTTGGGTTCCATTGCAAGGGAACGGGCAATGGCTACCCGCTGCTGCTGCCCACCTGAAAGCTGCGCAGGATAAACACCAGCCTTGTCACGGATACCGACCTTATTGAGCAGTGCCATGCCGATGGACACAGCCTCTTTTTTGGATCGTTTACGCACGACCTGCTGGGCAATGGTCAGGTTTTCAATCACTGTTTTATGTGGAAACAGGTTAAAAGACTGAAACACCATCCCCACTTCTTCACGGACCTTATTGATATCTGTTTTGGGTGACAGGATATCAACCCCATCAATAAAAATATGTCCTGAATCCGGGTATTCCAGCCGGTTCAGACAACGGAGAAAAGTTGATTTACCAGACCCTGACGGCCCGATAACAACAACAACCTGTCCCTGCTCTATGGTATGGGAGACATCATACAGAGCCTGTATCTCTGCCGGGGCATAAAAGGTTTTAAATATATTTTTAACTTCTATCATTCTAGATCTCTACCCTTGGGAGGTGGGTTAGGAGTTGTCCTGAAATAACTTGAACATCTCGCATCGCATCTTCAGGTCATCTTTGGCTGATCTTCAATCACAAGGTCTCAACGTAGCACAACTACGCCTGCGGCTTTGTTCAATTAGATAATCCAAATCTAACCTAAAGATGAGCGCGATATTGTCCAATTTATTTACAGACAGCTCCTTATTGTACCGATTTACGCTCCAGATACTGGACAAACATGGAAAAAGAAAATGTCAGCACCAAATAAAGTATTGCACATAAAAACCACAATTCAAAGGGTTGCAGACTGGTGGTCACTGCTTCCCTGGTTGCCTTGGTCAGATCACGAATAGCAATAACCCCCAGCAGTGAAGAATCCTTGATCATGCTAATAAACTGCCCGGTAAGCGGGGGCAGAATTCGTCGAAACGCCTGCGGCAGAATGATATGCCGCATGGCCCGGTACTTGGACATCCCAAGTGAACGGGCAGCCTCAATCTGACCAGGATGAATAGACTGGATACCGGCCCGGACAATCTCTGCCACATAGGCCCCAGCAAAAATGGCAAGGGAAGCCACACCGAACCAAAGTGGTGGAATCTGCCCAATCCCTATATTAGCCAACATCGAATTAATCAGGGTACCTAGTACAAAATACCAGATAAAGATCTGAACCAGCAGGGGTGAACCGCGGATCAATTCAATATAGGTAATTGCCGACATCCGCAATGCAGGATTCTGAGAAATACGTGCAATCCCGGTAAGCAGCCCCAAGATTACCCCAAAAATAATAGCAATGAAACTCACCTTCAGGGTCACCCACAGGCCGACGAGTAATAAACCGGCCTCCCAGCTTTTTTCCTGGGCCAGGACATCCCCCATAAATACGGTGTCGTCTTCACTTACGACAATGCCACTGGCAGGTACGGTATACGATTGGGCAAAATCATCCTCGCCAGACACTTCTATCTGGGCAGTCTCACCATTGAGCGTTATACCACTGACGACCCCTTCAATTTCGGTTCGAATATCAACCTGTTCTTCATAATAAAAATATTTTGGAATCCTGTTCCAACGCCAGACATAATCAACCTGCAGGGTAGCGGCATAGAGACCGGCAAGCCCACAGATGACCATGACAGCAAAAACGCTGTACCAGAACAGATTATATTTCCGGGCTTGCTGAGCACGTGCTGATGAGTCAAACATGAAAGATACCGCAGAAAAAAAGGAAACCGGGAGAGAGAATCTCTCCCGGCAAAAAAAAGAACTTACTGCATTTTTTTACGCCATTCGGTGCTTTCAAACCATTTATGATACAGCTTCTGGTGACGGCCATCGTTCTTGAGCTGACGCATGAAGTTATTCAGGAAATTGATAAAATCAGGATCACCCTTACGAATACCCCAGGCAAGCGGTTCAAAGGTAAACGGCTTTTTAATCAGAAACAGTTTATCGCCACCCTGCTCTGCAGTAAAGATAGAAGTGAAAGGCAGGTCATAGATCATTGCATCTGCTTTACCGTTCAAAACTTCGAGAGCAGCATCAGTTTCGCTTTCAAATGATTTGTACTTGGCCTTTGGCAGATAACGTTTTGCAGCCATCTCGCCGGTGGTCCCAAGTTTGGAAACGATGGTAAACGCTGGATCATTCAGGTCTCGGTAACTGGTAACCTTGCCCTTATGCTTGCTATTGATCATAGGCGTCTGACCGATAACAACAAAGGGATCGGCAAAATTTATCGTCAGGTTACGTTCCTGGGTTACAGTCATACCTGCAGTAATAATATCAATTTTATCAGTCAGCAATGCCGGGATAATACCATCAAAAGCCATATTGACAGGTACAAATTTGACGCCCATGGCCTTAGCAAGCTCACGAGCAATGTCAATTTCGAACCCGACAAATTTTCCATTTTTATCTGTCATTTCAAACGGCATGTAGCCGGAGTCAATACCGCAACGCAGTTCCCCACGCTTTAAAATAGATTCAATGGTGGATTTGCTGGCAAGGTCAATATCAGCCGCTGTCGCAGTCATTACCATTGCAACAACACTGAGTAAAGCCAGTGCGACAAGCCTCATTCCCTGTTTCATCATTTTCTCCTTTTGCAGATACAATTATTTTTTAGCGTAGTAATGCTCTTTCACCACTCAGCCATACTTTCCTTCGGTCAATATTTCTTTTAACACCATTTCAATTCGGCAATGCTGACATACAGGCATTGTCTCTTTAGGGAAATAGACTATCTGGGTTTGACGACATTTCGGGCACACAACCTCAACGACATTTTGCCGCTCTTCTTTTGCTTTTCTTGTCATATACGATCTCCATGTCGAAAAGAAAGGTCTGTTATAGTCGCAACACACAATCCAGGCAAGAAATTCCTGTCACAAAATGTGACTCCATCCTGCTCACTTTATCAAAAAAAAACACCTCCAAAAAACGAAAGAAAAAAGCTGTCTTTATGCATGCATCTGGTTTCCGCCGAACTGGCGGAAAGGAGGCTCATCAGCCCTGATAGGTGCAACTGACAAGATCGGAAAGAGTGTATTGAATTTGCCCAGCTGTGAGTTCTCTGAGGATAGTATCCAACTGTTGCTTGTCGGCAAATGAGATCCAGGTCGACCCCTTTTCCTGCTGCAGGATAAAGCCTTTATCCTGCAGGGTAGTTACCGCTTTATCAAGCGTATTCACCACAACCCCCAATACAGAAAAATCATTCATATAAAAAGTGGGGAAATCTATTTCCTTATTATAATTTGTACCTTTTTCAACAATACGAAGCATACCCATTTTTCTCTTCCCTGGAGAATATTCTCCGGTAAAAGTTATTGAGAAAACTACATTACAAAAGAGCAAGCCTGACGGACTCCCAACAGCGGCTGCTGGATGTTGGATGCAACATCAATATCTAAGGACTAAAAAACTAACAAGAGCTCCACCGCCATAGAGCAGACAGATATTCTTTGGTTCTGCTGCCATTACCTGGCAAAAGGTAAACACACTAAAAGTACAGTCATAACTACCGTCAGTTTCTTTTTCATATTTATTTCGTCACCCAATAAACACTTGGTAACGATCCTAAATATGATAGAATCACAGTAATAATTACGTTATAAAAAACTGATCCCAAAATTCACTAAAAAAATATTCTTCAAAAATCATGTCTACCCAAAATGAAAATTTTACCCAACGGACAGATAACAGTTTGAGAGTAAACAAATTTTAACCACGATTGTAACCCCGTCCAGTAAGAGGAAAAGAGTGGCCCCAACACATACTAAAAAACGTTTGAGCGTCAAGACGGTTATGGGTTTGCTGATTGTGCTATCCCTAGCTGTCTTTTCTATCTTTGCTTTCTTTTATCATCGACATCTCCTGTTACAGGAAACCGCCCAAATACAAAACCACGCCACTGTCATCAGCACATCGCTATGGTCCTATGAACCACTGGCACCAATGGAATACATGACGCTGGCAGTCAAAGCCAACAGATACGAGCAGGCAACAATCTTTGATGAGCAAGACCAGATATTTTTACACATTGATGGGGATCCCTATACATGGATTGAGACCCTGTTTCTCACCCTTGGCCTCTTCCATACCTACCAACATAAGGAACCTATCATCTTTAACGGCACCACCATTGGCCACATTGATATCCAATGGCTATGCAGAGTGATTTACCAGTACATGTACATTCTCTTCTGCTTGCTGCTGTTTTTGACTGGCATTTGGCTATTTCTCACGTTGCTTGATGCAAAAGCACTGCTTGAACAACGGGTTCTTGCACGAACCGCTAAACTGGAAATGGAAGTACGGGAGCGAAAAAAAGCCGAAGAAAAACTCCGCCTCCAGGCACAGCATCTCTCCATGCATGTACAGAACACACCACTTGCAGTCATCGAGTGGAGTTCAGATTTCAAAATTGTTGAATGGAATAAAGCCGCAGAATCAATCTTTGGTTTCCCGCGAGATGAGGCACTGGGAAAAACACCCTATGAGTTACTCTTGCCCTCAGAAGAAAAGGAGGGAATACAAAAATTATGGGGCAAGTTAAGCAACCAGGCCAGAGGTATACGTTCAATAAATACCAACCTGACAAAAAATAAGGAAATTAAGACCTGCGAATGGTTTAACACCCCCCTTTTAAACAGCAATGGAGAGGTCAGCGGTGTTGCCTCCCTTGTACTGGACATAACAGACAGGATTAAAGCAGAACAGGCTAACAAAGTGCTCCAAGAACAGTTGCTCCAATCACAAAAGATGGAAGCCATCGGCAATCTGGCAGGTGGCATTTCTCATGATTTTAACAATCTACTCCAGGGAATATCAGGATATACCCAGCTCCTGCTTGGTAACTGGGATCCAAAAAGCAAGGATTATTCGCGACTGCAGGGCATCCTTCAAGCCTGTGAAAGGGCAACCGATCTGATCAAGCAGCTTTTAACCTTGAGCAGAAAAGTCGAAAGTACCCTTGGGCCACTTGATCTCAATGAAAGAGTCACACAGATACGCGCCATACTTGACCATACGATCCCCAAGATGATCGACATCAAAATAGACCTGGCACCAAAGTTATATACGATCAACGCTGACCCGGTCCAGATTGAACAAATCATTCTTAATATGGCAATCAACGCCCACCAGGCCATGCCAGATGGGGGGAAACTTTCCATCACCACAGCAAATACTCACCTGGATGCAGCCTTTTGCGCAAAACACCTCAAGGCAACCCAAGGACCCAATGTGATGCTTAAAGTTGTAGACACTGGCATTGGTATGGATCAGGCAACCTTGGAAAGAGTCTTTGAACCATTTTTCACGACCAAGGAAGTTGGACAGGGAACAGGCCTTGGGTTATCAACAGTTTATGGTATTATACAATCCCATGGCGCATATATAGAGTGTTTGAGTAGCTCCGGAAAGGGTACCGAATTCACCATTTACTTCCCGGCCATTGCCCACCAGCAAGAGCTGCTCGAGAAACCGACAGAAAAGGATTTCGAACTAGGCAAAAATGAAACAGTCCTGATAGTGGATGACGAAGATATTGTGCGGGAAATAGGGGCCGAGATACTCTCCGTCCATGGCTACGCCACCCTTATTGCCGAGAGCGGGGAAGAGGGAATCCGGATCTATAGTGAAAACAAGGACAAGATCGATATCGTGATCATGGACTTAAACATGCCTGGCATGGGGGGATTCAACAGCATCCGGGAACTGAAAACACTGGACCCCAATGTATGCATCCTGGTGGCCAGCGGCTATATTCCGACTGACACCGTCAAACAGGCAACCGAACTTGGTGCCGATGGTTTCATTTCCAAACCGTTTCAAATTCGCAACCTACTGAAAAAGATACGGGAAACCCTTACGATTTCACGTCAAACCAAAAAATGATGGTGTCATTAATACTTCGACCTATGGCGTCGCTGCATTTTTCATGGCACTTGACATACCTGATGTAAGCTACCTTGCTGATGATTTTATGTAAGATAGGGCTTTCTGCCTTAATGGTGCTGGGGATTACCTGGATTGCTGAGCGCCTATCTCCACGATTTGCCGGAGTGCTGCTCGGCTTTCCCCTGGGAATGGGATTGTCTCTGTTTTTTATCGGATTGGAACAAGGGACCATCTTTGCATCCCAGAGTGCGCTCTGGTCTATCCAGGGCGTTGTCGCTGCTTTGGTGTTCAGCCTGGTCTACAGTTGCACCGCAGCAATAAGTGCAACCCTTTCCCGTCTACACAGCATTGTTCTGTCAATCCTGACCAGTCTCTCTGCTTATTTTGCGACGGCCTTTATCATCATGCAGGAGATACCATCCAATCTTTTGTTACGATACCTGCTAGTATTATTAACACTGGCAGTAACAGCTGTTTTGTTTCGTTTTTCCGCCTCCGGGGTCAAGCAACGCAAGATACGGGTAACCCCATTTATTCTCTGCTACCGGGCCTTTGCTGCTGCCGCTATTATCCTGCTTGTCACCGGAACAGCAGCAATGGTTGGCCCCAAGTGGTCAGGGCTGTTTTCTGCTTTTCCGACAACCATCCTCCCCACTGTAGTCATCCTGCATATCCACTACGGTTCTGCTGTTATGGGACCCCTTTTTCGTGAATTGCCTCAAGGGATGCTGGCCCTGATTCTTTTTGCCTGCTGCATCCACTTTTCCTACCCGCTCACAGGCGTATATTCAGGAATTATTTTGTCGTATCTGGCTTCTGCCTGCTATCTGTTGTTTTACGAAACATTTCTCAGACAGCGCCTGAACCTGGTATTGGACAAAGTCTCAGTTCCCTGTTCGCTATCAACAAAAGAGTGATGTAGCTAGTGTCGCGTCAACGATAAAATATCGAAATATTGCGCTGGATTTTTTTGGTCCTGGATTTCTTTAACTGGTTGTTCATAGTGGGCTATGTACCACCAGTTAAAGAAATCCAGGTGCGAGAAAAAACAAGCAAAATACGTCAAAGCAGCGTTGACGAGACACTTGTGGTAGTGCATAGTTGCCGGATTAAATTACGAACTCAACGCTGCGAGTATTTCCCTGTCTTTTGTGTGTTTCTTAACCAGCCCCTTCATTGCCCTGGCCACATCAGCCTGGCCCTGTAATTTTTCAGCTGCCTTTTCATAATAACGTAAAGAACGTTCGGACAACGCTTGAGCTTTTGCAGAGAGCAGATCTAGTGCCATTGAAGATCCGTCTTCTACAACTACCTGATACGTATCCCGCTGAAACCCTTCTACTGCTGCCAGTACCATCTCGCTGACATTTTCCCGCCTCACTCGCTGTACTTCAGCTACTCTCTTTTTTGCACTCTTTGCCAGACTTTCAAACAAAACACGGTGTTTGTCACAGTCAGGATTAACAGATGCCTGGGACAAAAAATCAAGATGT
The DNA here is from genome assembly GCA_030600525.1 of Desulfobulbus sp. Lineage (GTDB taxonomy): Bacteria > Desulfobacterota > Desulfobulbia > Desulfobulbales > Desulfobulbaceae > Desulfogranum. The sequence continues at coordinate 13,127 of JAUVLX010000050.1, forward strand.
TGTTTTTCTATTTCCTCAGCAAAACCGAGGATACTGCCAAAATTAACAAGGGGCATATTTACCTCTTACGGCCTTAATATTGTATTTTCATTTTTCCTAATTTTTATAAAGAGAGGGGACTGATCTTATTTTATCTATTTTAAACTGGGGGAGGTTCATATTCACTAATAGACGTAAAAAAAATCAATCCCCTCAATCTGAAACAGGGAATGTTCGCTGTCCGTCCTCTTAAAAATACCTTTCAATCACTACCTTGGTATCTGTAAAAAATTGAAAAATCTCCCTTCCATGCCCCTTAATATCGCCAAACATTGAGTTGCCGGAGCCGCCAAAGGGGAAGAAGCTCATCGGAGCAGCAATACCGATGTTGACCCCGATCATACCAGGAGCCGCCTTATATCGCATATCGCGAACTGCCTTTGCATTCTGGGTATAGATACAGGCTGCGTTGGCAAAGTTACGGGTATTAACCAATTCAATGACATCGTCCAGAGTCTCGCAACGAATAATACTCACCACTGGTCCAAAGATTTCCTCCTTGGCAATAGTCATATCTGGGGTGACATTGTCGAAGATGGTGGGCCCTACAAAAAAACCGTCTGGGTAACCGTCTACTGTACAATTTCGACCGTCAAGAATCAGATCGGCACCCTCAGCTAATCCTTTTTCTATATACGATAACACCCGTTCTTGATGTGCTTTACTTACTACTGGCCCCATGGCAACGCTTTCATCCAGTCCACTACCAATTTTCATTACCTTAGTGGCAGCGACAAACTTTTCGATAAATGCGTCAGTCCCCTCACCGACAGGCGACAAAATTGAACCGGAGAGACATCGTTGCCCGGCACAGCCAAAAAAAGAAGTAATCAGCGAAGGCATACCGGCTTCCACATTGGCATCAGGCATGACTGCTACAATATTCTTAGCTCCACCCAATGACTGGACTCTTTTCCCGCTGGCACCGCATCGTTCATAGATATATTTAGCGGTAGGGGTAGAACCAACAAATGAAACACCCTGAATATCTTCATGATCAAGAATTGCATTTACCACATCTCTGGATCCGTTAACTAGGTTGACCACACCCTCGGGGAATCCGACATCATCGATCACCTCAAAGATGCGGTTCTGGGTCATGGGCACCTGCTCAGAGGGTTTCAGCACAAAGGTATTACCGGTCACCAGGGCATACGGGATAAACCACCAAGGAACCATGGCCGGAAAGTTGTAAGGGGCTATACAAGCAAAGACGCCCATGGGCTGACGATACAGGGAGGAATCAACTCCTTGAGCAATGTCTTCCAGGCAGTAACCGGTCATCATAGTGGTAACCCCGGTTGCATGCTCAATATTTTCAATCATGCGGCGAACTTCACCTCTGGATTCATCAATAGCCTTACCCTGCTCGATGGTAAGTACCCGTGCTATTTCTTCAAATTCTTCTTCAAAGGCCTCCTTAAGGCGAAACAAATACCTGGCACGTGCCAGGGGCGGAGTCTCCCGCCATTCCGGAAAGGCAGCAACTGCTGCTTGCACGGCCATATCCACATCCTGGGCATTTCCGTAAGGAACTGAGGCTATTTTCTCTCCCAGCACAGGATTGGAAACAGTACCGAAAACATCCGTGCTAGAGTCCACCCAATCGCCATTGATATAATTCTGCATTACCCTGATACTCATTGTTATTTCTCCTTAGGAGTTGTCCGGTAATAACTTGAACATCTCGCATCGCATCTTCAGGTCATCTTTGGCTGATCTTCAATCACAAAGTCCTCAACGTAGCACAACTACGCCTGCGGCTTTGTTCGATTAGATCACCCAAATCTAACCTAAATATGAGCGCGATATTGTCCAATTTATTTACGGA
>JAUVLX010000235.1 GCA_030600525.1 Desulfobulbus sp.
AGGATGGTTTGCAGAAAACGTTCATGCTCCTCAATTTGATTGAAAAGCAGAGTGATTTTTCGGTAGAGCCTGGCTTTTTCAATGGCATTCCCGCCTTCTTCAGCTACGGTCACAGCAAAGTGAATATCACTTGCGGAAAAAGAGCGATGGCTATCCGTGAGCAGCCGCAGTACACCAATAATTTCCTGGTCGTTTTTAATGGGAACGGCAAGGATGGATTTTTACCTTCTTCCTTTATCTCGTCGTGATAGTTAACTCTGGGATCATTGGGTGCGTCATAGATGGCAACCGGGCTGCCTTTGAGTACTTTGAATATCGAGTCTTCACGGCTTATGTTGCCTCTGGTGAGGTATTTTTGAGAAACCCCAGATGCTGCCACTAATTCCAATCGATTGGTTGCGGGCTGCAGCAAACGGATGGTGCATCCCATGACTCCCATTATCCCTGGGAGTTTTTTCACGATTGTGCCCAGTATCTGGTCCAGATTAAGGGTCGAGTTGACCAGTTGTGAAATTTCACGCTGGGCTTTAAAAAAAATGACCTGGTTTTTCATCTCCTGGAACATATGACAATTTGAAATCGCTATGCCCACCTGCTCGGCAAGGGACATGGCAAAATTGATCTCAGGTTGGGAGAATTCACGCAGGTCTTTGGTCAGAAGACGTAGCAAGCCGGTTATCTGCCCTTGAAAAATGATGGGCAGGGACATGGCGCTTTTGACGCCCTCGTTGGATATAAACGCGCAGCTGTCATGGTCACAGGTCACGTCAATGTGCTTGCGGGCCGTAGGGCGTCCCTTCATCAGTGCATCCATCACCTTTTTGGTATCAATGGTGGAGCGGGAGAGATATTCATCAGAGACACCCCATGCAGCACCCAGGACAAAACTATTGGTCCCGGTATCAAGAAGTCTGATGGTGGCGGCATCAACGTCAAGCAGGGTCGGGAGGCGTCTGACCACCAGGTCCATAACCTCTTGTGAGGTATGGACCGTGCTGATAAGGAGGGTCACTTCCTGAAAGACCGTGAGGTAGTCGCTTTCTATGTAGGGCCTGGATGAACTCATGATTTTCTCTGTACCGGCAGCATGGATTGTCTATATTGCCGGTATCTTGAACGGTTTAGGCTAACAGGGGACATCATGCACTCTGCAGAGTTACCAGTTGCAGCGCATGGGTGGTACACTTGGCAACACAGGCAGGTTTGAGACCTGCATCCAGGCGGTCCATGCACAAATCACATTTAATGGCCTTGCCTGTATCTGGATTCATGACTGGAATCTCCCACGGGCATGCCTTTTGGCAGGCCATACAGCCGATGCATTTATCCTGGTCGATATAAACAATACCGTCCTCGCGCTGGATCATTGCATCTTTTGGGCAGACCGGAACACAGAGTGGTTCTTCACAGTGCCTGCAGGCAGAAAAGGTGATCTCAGTTTTCGGAATCCCGCCTACCTTCTTTAGAGGAGTGCAGCTGATATCACAGAGGATAGGGCCTACCGGCAGATTTTTGTTCACTTTGCAGTGCACCGTACACCCGTGGCAGGCAATACATCTGCGGCTGTTGAGATAAAGCATATATTTTTTCACAGTTCCACCCTCCTCTTGGTGTTGCGGATACTCTTTTTTACATGGACAAAGGCATCACATAGATTGACTCCGCCTCCAGCCTGATCCCATTCATCGAGCTTGCCGACCATCAGCTTCTGATCACTGATGCCTGCCATGAAGTTTCTGGTTTGTCGGGGTATTTCCTTGCCAAATCCATGGACAGTAAACACTGCCTCTGGATGCACATTATCGGTTACATGGGCGGCTGCTGTGGCATTATAAGATTTATCCGCAGAGGACAGTTCCACCAGGTCGCCTGTCTGGATACCCATTTTTTTTGCCTGTTTGGTATTGATCCAGACAGTATTGGTCGGCATCAGTTCAGATAACAACGGGTTGTTGGTGGTGTGTCCCTGGGTATGCACAGCTACCTTGCCGTAAATCAGGCGGAACATGCCTTTTTCAGGTGCTTGAGGAGCTTCGAATGGTTTTAAGGACGGGAGTCCAGCCTTATCCAGCTTTTCACTGACGAATTCAATCTTGCCGCTGGGGGTCTTAAATTGACCGTTCAGGTTCTCGCGATCAAAGAAAAGAGGTTCTTCGCTTAATTCGACAAAACCTTTTTCGTCAAAATCAGCCATTGTATAGCCGGTGGGTTCAAGCTGCCACGCCCAGAGATCGTCTATGGTTTTGAAAGGGAAAGTCTCTTCCAGGCCAAGGCGAGAGGCTAGGCCGGTAAAGATTTCATAGGAAGATATGGTGTCCCATTTTGGTTCTACAGCCTTGCGACGGACCGCCAATCGGGGTTTGAGTCCTTTTTGTTGGATAATGGGAGTGTCCCTTTCAAGATAGGTGGATTCCGGGAGGATAACGTCACTGTACCAGCCGAATTCACTGTAGTTGACATCAATGGAGACCAGGAGATCACATTTGTCCAGAGCTCGCTTTTGTTGCTCAGGATCAGGCATACCGCTGAAGAGATCATGGCGCATGGCGATCCAGGCCTTGATCGGGTAGGGTTCTTCTTTGAGCATGTTATTGAAAAACAGGTGTGCCAGCCCCGGTCCCTTATCAAAATGGTTATACTGCCAGCCAATGCCGTCACCGCGTTTAATGTCAGGTTTGGCACAGTCGATGGATCGGATACCCTTTTTGCCGCAGTCACCAGCTCCTTTGGGGATGAATAGACCACCTTTCATCTCAATGTTGCCCATTAGCACATTGAGGATATGCATGGCGCGACTTGCGTAAAAAGAGTCTTTATAACGGGCCAAGTTCCAACCGGGATGGAAAATTACGTTGGGTCGGTCCTCGCCGATTTCCTCCACAAACGCGAGCAGGTCTTTTTCCTTGATGTTGCATTCCTTGGCTGCCCAAGCTGGTGTGTACTGCTCAATGAAATTGCATAGTTTATCAAATCCGGTGACGTAGTTAGCAATAAACTCTTTGTCGTAATATCCGTTTTTGATCACCTGGTGGATAACACCAAGGGCTAAAGCATAGTCTGTTCCAGGGCGAACCTGGAAAAAGCGGGTGGCCTTGGCGCCGGTCATGGTCTGGCGAACATCGACGTAGGTCAAGCGACCACCATTGTCGAGCATATCCAGGGTCTGGTGGTTTTCAGCAATCCGCAGTGCTGAAAACATGTCGCGTCCGAAAAGTACCAGGTGTTTGGCATTTTTTATGTCATAGGCAAAGCCTTTACGACCAACTCCGTTAATAGAGAGACTTGCGTGGTGGGTGTTTCGGCCACAGGTGCAGTCGTGATTGGTATAGTTGGGAGAACCAAAGGCATGAATAAAGGCCTTGTACATTCCCTGCCAGGGGCCGCCACGGCTTGAGAGCACCACCGATTCTGGACCATATTCACTTTTGATTGTCTGTAGCTTTTCTGCTACATAGTCTAGGGCCTCTTCCCAGCTTGCCTCGCGCCAGCGTCCGGCACCGCGTGCACCCACACGGATGAGTGGATGCTGAGGGCGTTGAGTATCGTTGAGCAGGGCTACACCGGCAGAACCTTTGGCGCACAGGGCTCCGCCAAGCTGGTGCTGGTTGCCCTCTATCCATGTTACTTGGTTATTTTCAGACTCCACCCGGATAGGACAGCGAACTGTGCACATCCCGCATATGGAGTAAACTGATTGTTTCATACAATTCTCCTCGTTTTCATTTTCGAATGTGAAAATTGCCGATGATTTTTAGCCGGCCAGAACGTCTGTTACTTTTTCTTTCAGTTCACTTATATCAATCGGTTTTACGCAATATTCACCGGCACCCAGCTCAATCGCTGTTCGTGCTGTTTCAAGGGTGGGGTAGCCGGTCAACATGATCGCCTTTAACTCAGGTTTGAGCTTTTTCATTTCTTCAAGGACCTGAATACCACTCATCTTCTTCAGCTTGATGTCTAGAATGGCAAGGTCGACCTGGTTTTTACCCACGTGGTCGATTGCTTCTTGTTCTTCTGTGAATGTTTGTACGTTATGGCCCTGCCGGGTAAGTACTTTTTTCACCAGAACCACTGCGTCCAGTACATCATCCAATACGACTATTTCAGCCATTTTTACCTTTCTCCCTGTTTGTGCTGTCTGGTGCTGCACTCAGCGGCAGACGAATATGAAATGCGGTTCCCTTTGTCTCTTTCAGTGTTTCAGGGTCGATTATCGGACTTTCCACGGTAATGGTGCCGCCATGCTCCTGAATGATGCCATAAATGACAGACAGGCCGAGACCTGTGCCCTTACCGACAGCCTTGGTGGTGAAAAACGGATCAAATATTTTGTTTTTAATTTCGTCGGGGATACCTGTGCCAGTATCCATGACCGTAATCTCTACAGAGTCCTGATTTTTTTGAGTGGAGATAATGATGCGGCCACCGCCTCCTTCTTCCAGGGCAAAATGGGCATTATTAAAGAAATTGATAATGACTTGACGAAGTTTTTCTGCATCGCCTGTCACCTCTGGCAGTTCAGGATGGAAGTCGCGTACAACGGTTATTTGCTGGATGTTGAGGGAATGTTCCGTCACGGCTAGCACTTCTTCTATGATAGCGTTGACATCCAGTGCTGTTTTGACACTTTCCACCTGGCGAGAGAATTTGAGCAGGTCAGCAACGATCCTGCGGCATGCTTTTGTCTGGCGCTCCATTACTTCCAGGTTGGTGTGAGCTTCGCTTCCTTGGTCGTAATCATCCATCATCAATTGCGTGTAGCCAAGGATGATGCCCAACGGGGTGTTGATTTCGTGGGCGACTCCAGCCGCCATCTCACCGACAGAAGCCATTTTTTCACGGTTAATGAGTTGGTCGGTAATGGTTTTCAGCCTGGTCATATCTTTGCCTATGCCTTCGCAGCCGACCATGTTGCTGTTTTCGTCGTATACGGTACTAGACGTGAACAGAATGTTGCGGGTTGAGCCGTCCCTGCCTTTACACTCAATTTCAAGGTCACGGACAAAACCGTTTTGCTTAAGCTCGCCCATGTATCGTTCACGGTCTTTTTTGTTTACAAAAAGATCGAAAAAACTGACTTTTTCCAGTGACTCGTCTATGTCAAGCAGCCGTCTTCCGCTGCTGTTAACGCTAGAGAGGTAGCCGAGCTCGTCGCAAAAATAGATGATATCTTTCGAGTTTTCGAAAAAGTTACGGAGCTTTTTTTCTGATTTGGAAAGGTTACGGGTACGTTCTTCTACTATTTCTTCCAGGTTGGTGTTGAGCAGTTTGAGCTGGGTTGCATTGGCAAAAAGCCTGGTGTTGGCATCGGCCAGCTTTTCTGCTTCCGACCTGATTGCCTTATAGGCATCAAGGCCTTTATGAAAGTAAATGGTTACTGCTGCGGTGGAGATAATCAGCATGGTGTTGAACCCACCTGAGTATGGGGAAAGCTGTTTCCAAAAAGCCCCATGGCCGCCGACGACCAGTAAAATGCGAGCGATATGACCGACGCCCCTGGATAAGGAAAAGGCTGCCATTGCAATGCAGAAGTAAAACAGAAAGCCCCATATGAAGTTATTGGGCTCTATTTTTACCAGTGCTTTAGAGTAACGCAGAGCTAGGAAGGAAAGGAAAATAGCGAGTCCTGAACCACATATGTCGACTATATTTGCAGGCAAGAGAGGGAGGGTGTTCATTTCTCATCCTCCCTTGCGGCATCTTTGCTTAAGGTCCGTAGCCCGACGACCAGTGCCAGCATGGCGGGCA
>JAUVLX010000345.1 GCA_030600525.1 Desulfobulbus sp.
TCCCACAAGGGCAATCCACCATGCAGAAACAAGTCCCCTGTCTTCCGGATTGGGAATAGCTGCTCCGTCCCCTACTTCTATCTTGGTTACTTCCTGATCAGACATATTTTTCACATAAGTACGATGGTCAAATACACAGCCCATCATCAAAAAGATGGCTCAGTCTTACAAGCGCTACCCTACATATTGAAGTTTGAGTGATGCCATCAAGATAAAAAAAGCCGGGCTGGACAGCCCGGCTACAGATTTCAACCGGGATTACTGACCGATCCACTTTTTCTTCAGTTCAAGATCGATACCCTTTGCCTTAACAGCTTTGATACCTTTGTTTATCAGGTCAATAATCTCCTTATTCCCCTTTTTAGTAGCAACTCCGTAATTTTCGACCTCACCGGCGTCCATAACGGCGGCAATTTTCAGAGTGTCTTTATACCGAGTAAGTGCATAGTTAGCAGCTACAGGATCATCACAGACAACTGCTACTATCCGGCCCACATTCAGGTCTTCCATTGCCAGGCCAATCTCATCATAGGATTTTGCTTCAACCCCTTCAACAGCCTTGATCGCAAAATAACCGGTTGTCCCTATCTGAGCGCCTACTTTCTTTCCTTTCAGGTCAGTTAGGCTTTTTGCATCTGATTTTTTATTGACTATCAACGCCTGGCGGACACTGAAGTAAGGTTCAGTAAAGTCCATTGCCTTTTTACGGTCCTCGGTAACGGTAACAGACGAGACAATGGCATCATATCTGTTTGAAGCCAATCCTGCAAAAATTCCATCCCAGGCGGTATTCTTAAACACTGGAGTAAATCCGGCCTCTTTGGCTGCTGCAGTCATGAAATCAATGGCGTACCCGACAACTTCCTTGTCAACATTAACAAATTCCATCGGAGGCCAGGTAGCATCGGTCGCAAACACGACAGTCTTCTGTGCCCACGCCGAGTTACATAATACTGCCAGGCATACCAGGGTAAAGAGTACTCTTTTCAACATAGTTATCTCCTTTGGCTAAATAGTGGTTAAAATCTCCTTTGATGTACCATTCAAGTGAGCAGCAGGCAAATAAAAAGGTTAGCCCGGATTTCTCAGCAGTTCAGGCTGCGTCAGGTTCAAAGTTTTTGGCTATGAAGAGATAAGCGTAGATTACGGGTAATCGTAGACTCCGATAGTGGTCTATATTTATTGCCAAAATACTGAAGAAAATGATGCCAGATAGACTGAACTTTAGTGAACCTTGTAACTCCAGATGACGTTATTCAACATAAAAAAAAGGCGTGTAATTGAACAACTTGACGCAATGTTCAATAGAAATCCGGATTAGGGGAGAAGAGCTCTACCTGTAAAAACATTATGGTGAACAATCGACTAGAAACAGCTCTCCAGCAAATAAGAGGTTTCTCTTGACGGCATGGACGGGAAACCGGTATACAAACAGTGTTACTTTCTTGATAACTGCCTACAATAAAGAGGAAATTCTATGAACGCTTCGACACGGTTGGTCATAACCTGTGCAGTAACAGGGGTCCTGCTCTTTGCAGGAGGGTGCAGCGATAAAAACATCAGCCCCTACTCCTCCCAACCCCAAACCAACATGCCGGAAGGTAAATCCATTGATTACTCGGGAACTCAAGGAACCATTACCGATGAAATCAGTCCCGGTGAAGAAGCCCTTGATTCAGCAGGCCCCAATGGAGAAAGCATAGGTAGTTTTTCCATCAACAATGATCAGAACAGCGACGAATACAAGCAAACCTATGGTCGCTCTTCTAGCCAAATGCAGCCTGTCTATTTTAATTTTGACCAATCAATCATCCGCGATGACCAAATATCGAGGATGGAGCACAACTCCGGTTACCTGAAAAGCAACCCGGCAAGTAATGTGGTCATCGAAGGTAACAGTGATGAAAGAGGCACCAACGAATACAACCTTGCCCTTGGTGAACGGCGGGCACAGGTAGCAAAAAATTATCTTATCGAGCTTGGAGTTGAGAATTATCGAGTCAGAACAGTAAGCTACGGTGAAGAACGCCCCTTGTTTACCGGTCAAAATGAATCTGACTACATTCAAAACAGGCGCGATGATTTCATCATTGAGTAACCTCTAAAAAACATATGCTTTTTCAAGCCAGTGGAGTTGCAATTCTCCGCTGGCTTGCCTTCCTTTTTTCCTCATCATTCCTTTAGAAAACCAACATTTTGGCACAAAACGTGGTCTGTCCCGAATGGCGATTCGGGACAGACCACGTTTTGTGTTGCGGAAAGCGGTGTCCATGAGGTAATCGTCGTCATTCACAAAATGCTGTCCCGGGAAGATGACCTGAAAGAAGCAGAAATTGGAACCGGCGCTGTCAGATTCCATTGAAAATGTAATGGAGGACTAAATGGAACTTGCAATGAAAAAACTACAGAAAAGTGCCGTTTCACATACTATAGGACAGGTGCTGTTGAACCTGCTGCTGCTCACTTTGGGAAGTATTTTATGTGCCATTGCTATCAATGGGATTCTAATCCCCAATGGCTTCCTCAGTTCAGGCCTTGCGGGTTTGGTTCTCATCCTGCATTACCTGTTTCCATTTCTGCCGGTTTCGGCGCTCTATTTTCTCTTGAACGTGCCTGTTTTCGTCCTGGGTTGGAAATTTGTGGGGCGACGATTTTTCTTTTACAGCCTGGCTGGCATGACGATTTTTTCAGGATCCCTGGCGTGGGCCCATGCTTTGTTTCCGACTCAGGATATGCTTTGCAGTGCCTTGCTGGCGGGAATCCTATCAGGTGCCGGAGGGGGTATCACCTTGAAGTCGCTGGGATCAACGGGTGGCACCGATATTCTATCGGTTGCCTTGCTCAAGCGGTTTTCCGTGCGTCTGGGAACCACTGCCCTGGCTTTCAACTGCATGGTGTTGCTGGCAGGCGCTCTGTTTCTTCCCCTGGAAAAAGTGCTTTATACCTTGATTTATATCTACGTATCCGCCCGCATCCTCAATCTGGTGGTCACTGGTTTGAGTCAAAGAAAGGCGGTAATGATCATATCCAACCTCGGAGAAGCAATATCCAGCAAAATCCTGGAGGATAACAAGCGGGGCGTGACGATCTTGCGTGGTCAGGGCGCTTATTCGGGCCGGGATGAAAAGGTCCTTTATACCGTCGTCAATTTCCGGGAATTGTCACGGATAAAACAACTCATCCGCCAGGTGGACCCCCATGCCTTTGTGGTGGTCAGCGACACACTGGAGGTGATGGACCAGCGGATTGGTAACCAGCCCCAATATTAGACACGTAACATTTCGATAGGATCAATAGAGTTGGCACTGGGCTCATACCATTGCACTGTAACCTTTCAATGAATCCGCTTTTGTGATTTAAAGCCACTCATGAAAGATACAAGCCTGCTTAAATGCCCTGACTGCGAATCATCCGACGTGCCATGTTTCAAACGCTAGGAGACCATTAATAACGGAACCCGTAAGCTGTATCGATGCGCCA
>JAUVLX010000092.1 GCA_030600525.1 Desulfobulbus sp.
GGTCATCGCCTAGCGCAATTTTTACGGAGCATGTTTTGTGATCTGCGTATTCAGGCTGCAGAGCGACCAGGCAACCGCCGACACTGACGTTATCAAAATGATTTACTTTGTGGGATGAGCCGTCTTCAAGGATGAGGGTCACCTCAAACGGGAGCGGGATACGAGAGAATTTTCTTTTTTCAGACTCCATCAGCAGGCCTCTCTAAAGTGGTTGATTAACTATGTGAAGATTTTGTTGCCTGTCGCAAATGCGAATACAGCTGCGGCAGGAATGCCTTTTTTGGGTGCGCATTTATTCTTTTTTGTCTGTTGCCCGACGGTTTTGTTCGGGAGAGCGACTACTTTGTTTCATGAAGTCGTGAATCGCTGCGGTAGCCTCTTCTGCGCTGTCAACAACGTGAAACAACTGCACATCATTGGAGGCTATGCAACCGTTGTTAACCATTTCTTCTTGGAGCCACGCAATCAATCCGGCCCAGTAGCTGCTGCCGTAGAGAATGATCGGGAATTTCCTGATTTTCCCGGTCTGCATCAGGGTGAGCGACTCGAAAAATTCGTCCATGGTGCCAAAGCCGCCCGGAAAAATAACATAGGCCATGGCATAGCGGACAAACATGAGTTTGCGAATAAAAAAGTAACGAAAGGTGAGACTTACATTCTGGAAAGGGTTGGGGTACTGCTCGCGGGGAAGTACGATGTTGAGCCCGATGGATGTGCCACCAGCCTCAATGCATCCGCGATTTGCAGCTTCCATGATGCCGGGGCCACCGCCAGTGATAATGGTCAACCCATCTGCCGTGAGAAGGGAGGCTGTCTGCATTGCAGCCTGGTAATAGGGCGAGTCTTCCTTAAAACGGGCACCTCCGAAAATGGAGACACCTTGGCCGAAATCGTTGAGGGTGTCGATACCGTTTATCAGTTCAGCCTGGATTCGGAAAATCCGCCAGGCTTCAGAAGTCTTCAGATCATCCATAGCGTAACCGATGAGAGGTAAGGAGCTGTCCATAAATAAGTTGGACAATATCGCGCTCATATTTAGGTTAGATTTGGGTGATCTAATTGAACAAAGCCGCAGGCGTAGTTGCGCTACGTTGAGGACTTTGTGATTGACGATCAGCCAAAGATGACCTGAAGATGCGACGCGAGATGTTCAAGTTATTTCAGGACAACTCCTCAGTCCCGGCAGGAAAATCTGCCGGGACTGATACAATATTATACTATTCTATAGCAATCCTTCAAAGAAGTCATTGCCCTTGTCATCAACCAGGATGAAGGCTGGGAAGTTGACAACTTCAATCTTCCAAACTGCTTCCATGCCTAATTCAGGATAATCGAGACACTCGACTTTGGTAATGTTTTCTTCAGCAAGCAGCGCTGCCGGACCACCGATGGAGCCAAGATAGAAACCACCGTGCTTTTTACAAGCATCTGTTACCTGCTGCGAGCGGTTACCTTTGGCGATCATGACCATTGCGCCGCCTTTGCCCTGAAGGAGATCCACATAGGAGTCCATGCGGCCGGCAGTGGTGGGACCAAAAGAACCAGATGGCTTGCCTTCGGGAGTTTTAGCCGGACCTGCGTAGTAAACAGGGTGATGCTTAAGATACTCAGGCAGGGGCTTACCGCTGTCAAGCAGCTCTTTCCACTTAGCATGGGCAATATCGCGGCCAACGATGATAGTTCCTGACAGGGAGAGTGCGGTTGAAACCGGATGCTGAGTCAATGCAGCCAATACTTTTTCCATGGGCTGGTTCAGGTCAACTTTAACAACCTGTGATGAATCACGGTTACGGTACTCATCTGGAATCAGACGACCTGGATTGGCATCCATCTGCTCAAGCCAAAAACCGTCTTTGTTGATTTTTGCTTTAATGTTACGGTCTGCAGAACAGGATACTCCCATTCCGATAGGACAGGAAGCGCCATGACGCGACATACGAACGACCCTGACGTCATGGGCAAAGTATTTACCACCGAACTGAGCACCTAGCCCCAGTTCTTGGGCAGCTTCAAGAAGCTCTGCTTCAAGTTCCAGATCTCTGAACGCACGACCATTTTCATTGCCGCTGGTAGGGAGATTGTCGAGGTACTTGGCTGAAGCAAGTTTGACTGTCTTCAGGTTGGCTTCGGCGCTGGTACCACCGATGGCAAAAGCGATGTGGTAAGGAGGACAAGCCGCTGTGCCCAGGGTCTTCATTTTTTCGACCAGAAATTTTTTCAATGTTCCTGGGTTGAGCAGGGCTTTTGTTTCCTGGTAGAGATAGGTTTTGTTGGCACTACCGCCACCTTTGGCAATGAAGAGAAATTTGTACTCATCGCCTTGTGTCGCATATATATCAATCTGTGCAGGCAGGTTGCACTTTGTGTTGACCTCATCGTACATGTTCAAAGGTGCATTCTGAGAGTAACGCAGGTTCTCTTTGGTATAGGTGGTGTAAACCCCTGCTGAAATTTGCTCAGCGTCATCACATCCTGTCCATACATTCTGGCCTTTTTTAGCGACAACACAGGCGGTACCTGTGTCTTGACAAAAAGGCAGGACAAATGCTGAGGATACTTCCGCATTTCTCAACATTGCCAGTGCCACTTGTTTGTCATTGTCAGAGGCATCAGAATCGCTGAAAATTTTAGCAACACTTTCGTTGTGAGCTGGCCTGAGTAGGAAGGATACTTCACGCATTGCCATATTGGACAGTTCTTTGATGCCTTCCGGTGCAACTTTCAGCACTTTTTCACCATTGAACTCTTCTACAGAAACGTATTTTTCAGACCCTTCGAGCTTTCTGAATGTGGTTTCATCTTTTCCTAGTGGGAACGGATCTTGGTACACAAAGTCTGCCATGATGTTACTCCTTGTTCGTTGAATAAAATGGAACCGGCTGCTTAAAAACCGGGATATTCAAAAGGTTCACCCCTTTTTTAGAAAACAACATAACGTCGGGCCACATCTCCCTCTATATGGGAGGTGATGGAGCTCGACGTTCACAGCCATCCTTTTTTACCCCGCTCGCCAGACAAAGGCAAGAGGCTGGCTGAATAAAGTTATTTTTTCCTGGAAAAACCGGGTAATGGAGGTGAATGGTGATTCATGTTTTTCTCAATCAGAGCTGAAACAACACCCCACTGAGGAGAAGAAAAAGCGCTCACCGAATCGATGGTGGAGTTTGGCGGTGTTGTTGAGGCCGGTACAGTGGGAGGCACCTATTTTTTGAATATTAAAGTCGTCGAGTGCTGCTACCGTAGCCTCGAATTGCCCGTCATCGGCAAAGCCAAGGTGGGTACCGCCAAAGACTGCATATATATTTTCTCCCGGAAACTGTTTGTTTACATGGGTGAGGATGTTTATCAAACCAGCATGGGCGCAGCCAAGAATAATGACTAACCCTTTGTCGGTGCGTATTACCAGGGATTGATCATCGAGAAGGGTATCCTGCTGCCATTCGCCTTGCAGGCCTTTTATTTTCATGAATGGGTCAGGTTGTTCAAACGAAGAGACTCGAGGTATTTCACCGGTCAGGAAGACGTTGTCAGCTATTTCGGTCAACTGTGTATTGGGTACAAAGACAGCACCTAGTGACTCCAGGTATTCTTTTTTATAGCGAATGCCAATTTCCCTGCACTCATTATCTTTGGTCCAGTACCTGTTGGTGAAACAATCAGGGTGCAGGTATACTTCTATTTTTCCGGTACTGTGCAGGACATCCGGGAGCCCTGAAGTATGGTCATAGTGGCCATGGCTGATGACAATGGCATCAATGTTTTTGAGGTCAATATTCAGGAGTTTGCTGTTGTGGAGCAGCCCTAATCCTTGGCCGGTATCAAACAAAAGATTCTTGTCACCGGCCTTGATGTGGACAGCCCATCCATGTTCGCCGATAAAGCCAAGTGAGCCAGCTACTGAATTTTCACAGAGTACCGTACATTCACATTGCATATACTTATCCTCCTCATGGCTCTGATGATGAGCCTGCTGATATTAATCATAATTTTTTATAAATCAGATTACCCTTTATTATTACAGAGAGCATGGTGAAAAAAGATCTTTTTGTTTTTATTGGCTTTAATGGAGCTATTTTGCCACTGGCAGTGGTTTCGCGGAAGAGGAGCAACGAATGGGGGGCAACCAGAGAAAGCCGATGCTAATGACTAAACTAGTTCGGCCATAACCGTGTTGGCCAGCGCAAGTCCATGATGGGTTAAACTGAGCTTTTGGCCGTCAAGCTTGAGCAGCTTTCGGTCAAGCAGGTGCGTTAATGTTTTGCCGTAGTAGATCACTGGATCGATGCTGAATCGATCGTGTAGCTTTTTCAGATCAATCCCTTCTGTCAAACGGAGACCGATCATAACTGTTTCGCGAAAATAGGCCTCATGGTCAAGCACCTCCACTTCTCCTTCCTGGGACTCATGTGAGTTGGCAGCATTTGTAAATTGGGCAAGATCTTCCCTGGTGCTCCACCGTTTGCCTTCAAAGGCAGAAACCGCTCCCGGTCCGATTCCCAGGTAACTGCCGTTATTCCAGTAATTGAGGTTATGAAGACAACGGTACCCAGGACGTGCATAATTTGAAATCTCGTATCGTTCCAAAGGCGTATGGCTGATAGTTTCCCGGGTGGTTGCCATCATCTCCATTACTGTATCTTCATCGGGCAGGGAGACCGCCCCTTTGTCGACAGCAGTGGCTAAAGGCGTTCCAGCCTCAAGGGTGAGTTCGTACATGGAGATATGGTCTGGCTCAAGCTCCATGGCCTGGTCAAGAATTTTGCTCCACTGTTGAGGCGCTTGGTCGGGCAGGCCGTACATGAGGTCGATGCTGATGTTGGTAAAGCCTGCTTTTCTCGCCACCGCATACGTCTCAAGAGCATCATTCGCGGAATGGGGTCGTCCGATACGTTTAAGCTGCTGATCATCAAGAGACTGAAAACCAATGGAAAGTCGGTTGAAGCCCGCTTGACGGAGTTTTACTAACCCTTCTTGGTTAATGGTAGCGGGGTTGACTTCAATGGATATCTCTGCCTGGCCGCTGGTGACAGAAAAACTTTTTTGGATATGAGTAACCAGGTCGGCGAGCAGCGGAACCGGGAGGATGGACGGTGTTCCGCCGCCAAAAAAAATGGTGGTAAAGGTAAGATCCTTCCAGGGGACGAGCTGTTGAAGAGTGGTCAATCGTCTGGTCACCGCTGCGTGATACTGTCGAATAAGTGTATCGTCGGTCCCTGTGCAGGAGTAAAAGCTGCAATAGCTGCATTTACTTAAACAAAAGGGGACGTGCAGGTAAATGCCCGGACCTGTCTTATCCATGTTGGTTGAGGCTGGCAAGTGTCCCTTTACACTGTTCACGGATCGAGTCCATGAGCCCATGGTCGGCAAAACTGTATACTTTTTCGCCAGAGCCGACAATGATATGATCCAGTAAATTGATATGCATGAATGAGCAGACAAGATGGAGAGAGGTTGTCAGCTGTCTGTCCTGGGGGGATGGCTGCAGGCTGCCCGAAGGGTGATTGTGAGCGATGACCATGGCACTGGCGTTGTATTCCAGCGCCATGGCAATCAGTTCTCTGGGATAAACTGTGTTAACGGTTACTGTGCCTTTGGCAACAATTTCAGTGTCAATAATGGCGTGGGCTGCATCAAGGAAAACCACTGTCAGTACCTCACGCTTTAAGCCGCGCATGGTGTGGATCAGGTAGTCGGCCACCTCTTTTGAGGAGCTGATATACTGTTTCCCTGCCAGGCGAAGCCGCAGGTAACGTCTGGCAACTGCTTGTATGAACTGCAGTGCAAAAATGTTTTTTGACCCCAGTCCTTTTATCTCCTGTAATTGAACGGCAGGAGCATCCAGCACTGCTGGAAGCGAGCCAAAGTGCTCTAGGGCCGACCGCGCTGGCTCCTTGCAATCAGAACGGGGGGTACCAAAACTGAGCAGCAGTTCTATGATTTCGCTGTCTGAGAAGGCGGCTATGCCTTGCTCTAGGAATTTATCGCGCAACCGTTGGCGATGGCCCTTGCCTTTGTCCTGCCATTGTTGTTTGTCCAGTGTCACGCAGTTATTGTTTGCTGAGTTCCTGTTGGAAAAGTTTGTTAGCCATTTGTGGATTGGCTTTTCCCTTGGTACGCTGCATGAGTTGGCCTACAAAAAAACCTATAACTTTGGTTTTTCCTTCACGAAACTGTTGTACCTGTCCAGGATTGGCTGCAACTATCTCTTGTATGATGGTTTGCAGTTCACCTGCATCGCTCATCTGCACCAAGCCCTTTTCTTTGACGATCAGATCTGGATCGGTTCCGGATTCGAGCATTTCAGCAAATACCGTCTTCGCTATTTTGCCTGAAATGGTACTGTCCTCGATCATGTTCATCAGGCGAGCGAGCTGACCAGGTTTTACAGGGCAGGCATCAATGTTTTCTGCGCTGAACTCACGCAGTAGCTCGGTACCAATGAAATTCGCCAGTTTTTTTGTGTTGGTATACTCTGCAAGAGCTGCTTCAAAATAATCAGCCAATTCCCGTGAACTGGTCAGTATTTCGGCATCATAGTCGTTGAGTTCCAGCTCGACCTTAAAACGCTTCCTTCTGTTGTCAGGCAGTTCCGGTAAATGTTCGCGAACGGTGTCGATCCATTGGTTGTCAACAACAACGGGAACGAGATCAGGGTCCGGAAAATAACGGTAATCATGGGCTTCTTCTTTGCCGCGCATGGTTTCGGTCTGGTTTTTGTCCGGGTTCCATAAGAGGGTCTGCTGGATGACCTTGCCGCCATCAAGGAGGAGATCACGCTGACGACGTATTTCGTACTCAAGGGCCAACTGAACGTTTTTGAACGAGTTCATGTTTTTTAGTTCGGTTCGGATGCCTAATGCTTCCTGCCCTACAGGCCTCAGAGAGATGTTGGCATCGCAGCGAAAACTCCCTTCCTGCATGTTGCCGTCACATATATCCAGATACCTGACAATGGCATGCATTTTTTTCAGATAGGCTGTGGCCTCTTCTGGTGAGCGCAGGTCAGGTTCGCTGACAATCTCCAACAGGGGCGTGCCAGCACGGTTGAGATCAACGTGACTCACCGGTTCCTGCTCGTCATGGACGAGCTTCCCTGCATCTTCTTCCATATGGATTCGGGTAATGCCGATGATTTTCAAGGTACCGTCGACGTCTATCTCCAGTTTGCCATGTTCGGCAATGGGCAGCTCAAACTGTGAAATTTGGTAGCCTTTGGGCAGGTCTGGGTAAAAATAGTTTTTCCGGGCAAATATATTTTTGTGGTTAAGGCTCGAATCCGTTGCCAGCGAAAGCTTGATGGCTGATTCAACGACCTCTTTGTTGAGCACAGGCAAGGAACCGGGCATGGCCAGGCAAACTGGACAGGTATGCGTGTTGGGCGGTGCGCCAAATTCGGTTGAGCAGCCACAAAATATTTTACTCTTGGTGTTCATCTGGGCATGCACTTCCAGCCCTATTACGGTTTCAAATTCCATGAAATTCCTACTTATGTATATATCGTTTTTTTTACTTGGAAAACGGATGCTCGATGTGTTCTTACGTTAGCCCTGCTGCTACCCATTGACGTATCAATATTAGTTCGTCAGCCCACTTGCTATCAGACACCCTGATATTGATAAACATCCGAAAAAGTTCGTTGACAAGAAAGGTCAGCTCTTCAAGCAGGGCTATCCTTTCAAGGATCTGACCTTCCAGGCTGTCAGCATCGTTGCCGTCTTCTGTTCCTGCGGTTTTCGGTAGGCGGACATTACGAAATTCCATTACGCTTGCGGCCAGAGTTACCCCGTATTCGTGATCACCACGGGCAATGCGTATCCTTGCCTGCTCTGGTTTTTTTGCAAGCCGCATTCCCTCGCGGGCCTCTTTGAGCTCGGTCTGCAGGCCTCGGCAGATTACTTTTTCATTGGCATCGCCTTCGCCGAATTCAAGCAGCATATGCTTTTCAAAGACAACCAGGATATCTCCAATTTGAGGAAGGTCAACACTGCCTCCCCGTTCTTCAGATTTGTACCATAGCCAGGCCAGGAACTCCTGACCGATGAAACGCTTTTCCTGTATAAGATCAACAAGATCCATAGTTTTAACTCATTATATTCAGGCCATCTTGCATAATTGTATTTACGCCCGATCTCTCGGAGTCTCCGCTTACCTAGTTATGCTCAAAAAAATTATCCTCGGAGATAAGCAAAGACTTCGATATTCATTAAATGCCTCCGGTGATTTTTTTTTGCATGCCTCAATTTTAGGCGAAAATTCTAATTATTCAAGATACCCTTCGGTCGGTTTGAGGGATTATTAAAGTGCTTTGCACTTAATCATAAATCCAGAGAAAGAGAAGTGTTTTTAGACCGTTTGTCTTCTGCAGCTACTGCTTTTTCAAAAATAGCCGTAGCTCTGGTCTGATATCTCTCTGCTTCGTCATTTTTACGTTGGTTCGAGCATAGTTTGGCAAGCTCCTGGAGAATTGCGCCTACACTTGGATGGTCTTTGCCTTGTGTCTGCTCTGCAATGGACAGGGACTCCTGGTAGCATGCCTCAGCCTCAGGATACTGCCTCTGCAGCCGGTATGATTCTGCAAGATTGTTAAGGCTTATTGCCAATAGGGGATGGGTGGGGCGGAGTGTTTTTTTCCGTATGGCCACCAAACGTTCGTAAAGAGGGACCGATTCCCTTTCCATTTCCAGTTCCATGCAAAGGGCTGCAAGTTTGTCAAGCAGGCCGGTGAGCATTGGATGATCTTTGCCTTGCCTTTTTTCAAGAATTGCAAGGGCCTTCTTGTAGAGTGCAACCGCCTTGTCATACTCTCCCAGCGTTTCCTGGAGTTCGCCAATCTGGAACCAGCTGGTGGCCATTTCAGGGCTCTCCTGTCCTAAATGCTTGGCAAACCCGGTCATTGCCTCTTTATACATCGGTCCTGCTTTTTTATGTTGGCCGCTAGTGACATAGGTATATGCCAGTTCGCGTTTGGCCTGGGCGAGTAGGACCGGATCATCCTGGTTGTTCAGGGTGCAGATGGATACATATTGCTCCAGCCAGTTCACAGCCTCGTTGTATTTGAAAAGTCGTCGGGCAGTAAGTCCGGCAGCATAGAGGTAGTCGGGGTTGCCGCTGTCCTCTTGCAGCGCAGTTTTGTAACGTTGTAACGCTGTTAATAGATCGACGCGGCTTTCTGCAAGCCTGCCACTGTAAAAGGCTCCAACACCTTTTGAGCTGCCTGGTGCATTAATCAGGCCTGCCAGCAGTGATTCTGCTGTTTCAGGTATTCCTGCGACAAGGTCGCTTTTTGCTTGAGCAACAGTCTCTTGGCCGAGGCTGGCTTCCAGTTTTTCCAGCGCCTGGAGCACGTTGCCGTAGCAGGAAAGTTCTTCCTGGTAGCTTTCATCAAGCAAGGCGAGTTTTTCGTTCATCAGCACCAACTCGCGCTGGAGGGTGTCCCGTTTTTGGTCCTGCTGTGTTGTTATGGCCTGCTGCAGGGCGGCATGTTGTTGCTCTTCTAGCTGATTGAGCCGTTTTGCGTATTGCTCAAGGGTCAATTTTATCTTGGCAACCGAGACTTGAGCCGCAATTTCTTCAGCATCGATGGGAGCAACTTCTTCAAGTTCCTGCAGCTCTTTTTCAACCACAGGTGCTGGCGCTGATTCCTGAACACTTGGTGTCGGTTCGGCGGATTCAGGTTCCTCCGGTTCAATGAGATCCAGAGCTGGTTCAACTTCCTGCTCGGGTTTGTCCGTGGCGTCAATTACTTCAGACTCAACTTCGTCCGGGATTGTTGGTTCTTGCTCATCAGCATCCAGCTGGAGTTTTATTTCTTGTTCAGGAGTGGTATCTTCTGCCATCATTTCCGGGAGGGTGGCATCCTCTGTCTCCACCTCTATGTCGCGGTGTGCGGAAATATCCTGGTCATTTTTTTCAGGATTTACGTCTGCTTCTTCAATTGGCTCTTGTGGTTGTTTATCCTGCTCATCAGCCGGTGTGGGGAGCGGTTCCGCATCTTTTTTATTGCTGACTTTTTTCACCAACAAGATGGCGACAACAGCTACCATAATGCCAATGACTGCAAGGATAATGCTGTTCATGGTGTCTCCGTTTGGTGTTAGGTGAGATGGGGATCTACTAAAGGAGGACTGCCGGGCGCATTGCTTCGTAATCTTCAGCAGCGTCTTCTTCGATCATCTTTATACCTGTCAGCCACGGAATCTGCAGTATAAGAGACATTTCAAATGTTTCTTTAAACAGGTCTTCTAGTAATGCTATGGCTTTATTGCTGGTGGAAAAGAAAAGCAGGTTGCTTTCTGAGAGATTCCAACACAGGTCGTAGGTGGCAGGTATGGGGGCAGATTTGCGAAGGAGTTCTGCGCGAACGCGCTCTTTTATCTCTAAGCGTGCGGATCTACTCAGGCGTGGAATTTCTTTCTCTCTTTTGATGCGGGCTTCTTCCTTCATTGTATATTTTTTGAGCACAGCAGAAGAAACCTTTCGTTCGTCTGTGCGCATGGTCAGCACTACATAATCTCCCGCGGCATAGGAGCTGTAGGCAAAATCAGCATCAAACATGTCGGCAACAGACACCCAACCAATGGAGTATTCGTCCATGGTGTCGTCGATGTCTTTAAAACTGTGTGCAGCTAGCCGATCTGCTACAAAGTCCCAAAAGTGCTCGGGCAGATCGCCCTCAACTGAAAACCTGGTGAACGATGCCGCACCGGAAAGTAGTCCCATAACCTTTTGTAAACCTGTTGTATTGGTCTGTTATGCCTTGAATCAACCCAAGACTTTAATATTTAAAAATATAGCAAACCTATCTCAGTGGAACAAGGTATTTAGAAAAAGCTTTTCTTGATTGGTAAAAAAAAACAATAGTGATGTAACTTTAGTGTTGACACGCTGGGGTAAAACATGTAAAAACTAGCGCTCCAAACGGGGGTCGTTAACTCAGCCGGTAGAGTATCTGCCTTTTAAGCAGAGAGTCGCGCGTTCGAGCCGCGCACGACCCACCATTTAGAAAAAAGACCTGTCCCCATCGTCTAGTCAGGTCCAGGACACCGGC
>JAUVLX010000316.1 GCA_030600525.1 Desulfobulbus sp.
AGGCTGCCACCACGTCTGTAAAAAGACTGGCCGGGACCCGGTGACATTCATCGATAATAAGATGCCCGAACAGGTGTGGCAAGGTGTCCAACTGTTTACGGGCTGTATTGACAATGGCAACTGTCACCGGCTGCAAGTCTAGCACTCCGTCACCTGCCTGTCCGGCATTGATACCTAAAAACTGGCCGATTCGTTCTTTCCACTGAAAGAGCAGCTCTTTAGAATGGACAATCACCAGGGTTGGCTGCTGACGTCTGGCAATAATATCAAGCGCCATAACGGTTTTACCAGACCCAGTTCCTGCCTCCAGCACCCCAAAAGAGTGCCTGCACACAGCTTCCACAGCATCACGTTGATAGGGGCGTAGTTCCCCGTTAAACTTCACGGCAAGGGGGGCACAGCGCCACCGCTTATCAACTACCTGTGGCGCACCACCGGTCAGGTCACGACAGATGCGAACCGCCTGATTGCCAAATCCCCGGGGAAAACAGAGGTCGCGACCACGATCTGTATAAAAAGAGAGGGTCGGCTTAAGCTGTTTGCCTATCCACCGGCCATAGCGCTGAGCAGCCTTATATTTGGGATTATCAATGGTAAGTACAGTACGAATTTTTTTTTGTAACGCTGCAGAAGCCCCCTTAAGGCAACACTCCTTACCTACCACCAGCTCAATCTGTTGCCGGGACGGCTTGCCATCTCTTTCCCTCTCTGTTACCTTGCCAGTGGTACTTACTTCCATTTCTTCTCCTGAAAATGCCATGCCAAATACCCTTGCCCACCTTGGGGTACAGACCATAGCCACCAAGGCCGTTGACCATACGATTGACGTAAAGTGGATTGCTGTTGGCTGCATTATCCCCGATATACCGTGGATAATGCAACGTATTGTTCACTGGCTTGCCCCTGGCATTGATTCCATCAGCCTGCGTGCATATACAATGGTGCAGGCTTCACTTTTTTTCTGCCTGCTCCTTAGTGGTGCCCTGTGCCTACTCGCCCGTAAGAAAAAAACACTTTTTTTTGTATTAAGCGGCAATAGTCTGCTCCATCTACTTCTGGACAGCTTCCAGATAAAATGGGCAAACGGGGTCCACCTGCTGGCACCCTTTTCCTGGCACCTGACCTCTTTGGGCTTTTTCTGGCCTGAGCACTGGATTACAAAGGTTCTCTCCCTTTTGGGATGCATTGTACTGCTTGTCTTTGCTGTTTTAGATCGGCACCAGGGACTTGATTTCGCCATTAAACCACTCAACACTCTTTTTGCCAGCCTCCTGCTGCTCCTTTACCTGGCAGCACCGCCACTTTTCATGGACGGCCCTTTTGCAAACAACAACCACTTTATCCAAACGCTGCGCGACCAAGAAAAACGACCCGGCAAGGCCGTTGCCATAGACCGCGGCAGATATGACCCACAGACATCAACTCTTCAGATTTTTACCGGAGAAAAACTGCTCGTCGATAAAATTCCACTTACAAAAAAAACAAAGATTTCTCTTAAAGGAACCTTTCAAGACTGCAACACTGTCACAGTTTCCGCCTACCACGTTCATTCTAGCCAACGGGATCGCTATTCCTTTGTCGGCCTTTTTGCTGTGCTTACCATCTGGTTACTTGCGATCTTTTTAAAAAAAAGTAAAGTAGCCCCACGTAAGGGTACCTTGAAAAATTAGATATTGCGTTCAAGGTCAAGGCATGCGCGAAAAATTACCACAGGCATATAAATAATATTCCGAGGATAATTTTTTACGCATAACGCAGAGATTGGACGAAATAGCAATTTTTCAAGGTGGCCGTAAATAAATTCAGTCACTTTTCACCAACCACCTACTATTTATGATACGCTATTTTTTTAATCTTCTGTTGTTTGTATGTGTCGTCACTCTTTCTGTCCCCCTTGTCGCTGGAGCAGCTGAAAGGAGCCGTGACCGAGATATCGTCATCACCCTTCCCGCGGAAACGCTATTACACTCACTACAAAAAATGCTGCCCCTGGAAATCCATACTGAAAACCCTGATCTGCAGGGACAGATAACGCTCCAATCGTTAAAAAAATTAGCGATCAACGACAATACCCTTTCCGTGCAAGGTGTTGTCGGGGGCAAAAACTTGTCAATGGTAACCACCATTGCCAATCAAAAGATACGCCTGAAATTAGGAGAGGTCCACCTTCCTATTTCCTGTGATCTCCGGACCCGATTTGACAAAGGGAAAAAACAGCTTTTTGTTACCCCTTTTTTCCCAGTGACCGGCCAATCGACTCCTGGATCCAATGCGATTACTCCGCTGCTGAAAGCTCTTGAAGGCAAGGAATATCCGTTGCAGCTGGACACCCTTAAGCTGAGCAACATTAAACTTGGAGAAAAACAATTTCCTTTGACCATGGTACCCGTTGACATTTCAGGACGTGATAACGCCTTGATAATCAACCTGCAGCCACAACCCACACCTTAAGAGGGAAAAAAGATGGAAAGCAACTGTCTATTTTGCAAAATAATTGCAGGAGAGATACCAGCCGACATACTGTACGAAGATGATGACGTACTGGCATTCAGAGATATTGCACCGCAGGCACCGGTCCACTTCCTTGTTATCCCTAAAAAACACATTAAAGGGCCAGCGGCAGTAACCAGCGAGGATGATAAACTGATCGGCAAAATCATGCGTATCGGCAATGAACTCGCAGCCCAAGAGGGTGCTGACCAGTACCGGGTGGTGTTCAACAATGGTGAACAGGCTGGCCAATCAGTGTTTCACATCCATATGCACATACTGGGCGGACGCAGTATGCAATGGCCCCCTGGATGAAAGAGAGAATCACTCTGGCAGCATCCCGTACAGATAGTTAATAATATCTGTGCGGGTCACAATCCCTATAATATCTTTACCTTGCAGTACAGGTAGGTGACCAATATTTTTGGTCACCATCAATTCTGCTGCTTCACTGGCAAGGGCATCTGGATGAATGGTTGCAACATCTCTTTTCATAAAGGCCTTTACAGGACTGTTCCACTGTTTTTCCAATTTAAGCTTTTTCAGATCCCATAACACAATAATCCCCTGTATTCCCTGCTCATCCGCAACAATTACTCCCCGAATTTTCTCCTGCTCCATGATGGCTTGCACCTGGTACATAGTTGTTTCTGCAGGCACTGTTGTTACAGGAAAAGACATCATATCGGACACCAGTGCTCGACCGCTCTGGTCCTCTTTAAGAGCAGTAATAATTTTCTGGCGCGTTAGCCCTGGTGTTACTCCAGATTCACGAATAACGGCAGAACCTGCTCCAGGATGTCCTCCTCCACCAAACTGGGCAAGAATGGTATGCACATTAATGTCTGCAACACCACTGCGGCCGATAACAAACTGCTTTTCATCCTGGTTGACAAAGATGCCAAACACGGCATCAGCATTGACAATTTTCCGGTACAGCTGGACCACCATCGCAAGTTCTGTATATTTATGTACCCACACAACGCCAATACTGACATGGTGGCCCTTAATATCTATCTCCTCAGCATCGCGCAAGAGACGGAACAGTACTTTTTTTTGCGTCTCACCATAGGCCATATTTAAAAAATCAACGGCAATGGTTAAATCTGCCCCCTGTTCTAATAGAAATGCGGCGACACGGGCATCGGCAGGAGTTGTTGAGCTGAAAGTCAGCTGCCCAGTATCTTCATACAACCCAAGCAAGAATACTGTTGACTGAAGCGGGGTCAGCTCAATATCCTGCTTTTGAAGTTCCTGCACAAACAAGGTAATCGTTGCACCCACCTGGGCCACATTCTGCCATTGCGAATTTACATCGCCGAGCCCCATGTGGTGATCCCAAAGCAGTATTTCCACCCCCTCGCGGTCTCTAAGTTTTTCCATCCGGTCAAGCCGACTCCACTGGTTGGTATCGGCTATGATTAAGCTATCCACTTGATCCATATCTATTTCATTGGGCAAGACGACGGTGAAAGCCGTTTTGTGCAAGGCTAAAAACCGTTTGACATTAGGATTAACACTTTTGGGACAAACAGCCACGCATCCGGGGTAAAGAAGTGTCGCAGCCAGGATAGATGCTAATCCGTCAAAATCAGTATTTTTATGGGTCGTTGCTATTTGCATGCAATGCTCTTAAAAAGAAAAATAATACATTGGCCATAGGCCTGTGTTGCACACCCCATAAAAAAGAAGATATGCAGTCGCAATGGGTCCCAACTGGCAACCTA
>JAUVLX010000312.1 GCA_030600525.1 Desulfobulbus sp.
CCATCAAGTTGTTGGCTGCAAGAAAGAGAGTATAGATGAAGAATGCATACCGACTTGTCACAAATCGTCATTTATTCAAAACGGAGATAATGTTTCTCTCTTTATAGAAAAATCACCGGGGAATTATCACAGTATCTATAATAACGAATATTATCTAAATACCGATATCGTTACAGATATGCCCACTATCTTTTCTGGCTTTTCCGTCGATTTAAGAGACATAAAAACCGAAACGAAAGTAAAAGTAGACAAATCAACTACTATCAAACTTTTTGAAAACTTTTTAGACACAAAAATCGATTCAGAAGAGAAGCTTACAGATTTTATCCATCCCGTAACGAACGCTCAATACCAGAAAGGGATTTAAATCTATCGCATTTCCCTGCTTTATCCAACCGGATCACTCCGAGCTGACTGTCAGAATTTTGGCCAACACTACTCACCCCTCGGGTTAATTCCCCTTTGACCCTATTTGTCCTCTGGCGGTTGCCAATACAGGAAGCGAACTGTTGGTGTTATCATCTTGAAAAAAGACGGTATCATGCGAGGGTTGAGTTTGAACTTTCATTTTGTACCCTTTTTTGTACCACAAATTGCCATCGGTCGTAGTAATGGGGTCGGAGTAATATTAAACATGTTGGTAGGAGAGGAAAGAGAAGAGTTAATAGTGTTCTGACCCCATTAATCCAACTCTAGGGCGACCAGGGAAGATATGGAATCAAGCGATAAATACATAGGGAGCCTAGTAACTCGGTTGTAACCTGCATAGCCATCGGTTTGAACAACACCTTGATAGTCACCAAGAAATACCTTGACAATTTCTCTGGCCCGGCTTGGAGAATACAGATAGATCAATGACGGAACCTGCGGATCACCACCACGGAATACCCACATGTATGATTTTGAGGTGGGAGAACGTCCGAGTTCCTTGAGAACCTGCAGGGTAGTTTCATCGCTGTTTATCAAAGGTCCGGATCGAATATCTTCCGGCAAAAGCTTCAAGAGGGGAGCACAGGCTTCAGCAGCCTTCATTGCCCAATTACACATGGTGGCTCGGCCTAATTCTACTCCCAGTCTCCTAAATTGACCTTCCTGACGATAAAAAGGAAGGGCATCGGCAAATTTCCCAGTGAAAATATGAGCCAGCAAGCCACTTGTTGCCATCCCCTTGGGGATGATTTGCGGTGGAGGTGGGGCAATTTGACCACAGGCCCATCGCTTTTAACGCCTTCACACCCCCGACAGGCATACTTGGGCCGTATGTGGCGAATGACTTGGATAACGGCAGGGATGATATCGAGTTTTCCAGAAACTTCTTCGCCAATTTTGACGAGCTGATCACCGCATCCGCATACTTTTTCATCTTCCGAAATGTCATGGATAACGTCAACCCGGGGCAGAGTCGGCGGCAGTGGTTTTCTGCCGGGTTTTTTCCTATTATGGCTTGAAACAGGAGTCTTTTCTTCCTGTTCCGCTTCAGGGTCCGGCTCAGGCATGTCAAAAAGTGGCAACTGCGGATTTTCCCCATAATACTTTTCGCTTTTGGGGCCGAATAACTTTTGGTACAGGTGGCGATTATACTCACGCAAAAGACGCACTTCTGCTTCATATTGAGCTATGATCTGTTTGAGCAGGGCAGGATCATCCGGCAATGTGGAACTGTTTGAAATCATGATGAAATACCACCACGAAGCCGACTGGAAATCAACGATTTTGACCGGTATTTCAGCAGGATAATGCTAGCCAGCCGATACGTAATGCAGCCGCTGGTGAGCCTGTCGCATATCAAGACCATGGAGGAGCCAATCTAAAGCAGATTGGTTGACTTCCATAACCTCATGCTCACTGTCGGGCCACCGGAAGATGTCTTCTTCCAAACGTTTCATCCAGACGCAAAAACCATTTTCATCCCAAGTACAGGATTTTCACAAGATCACGCTTACGATTGCAAAAAGCAAAGAGACTGCCGGTAAACAGGTCCAGTTCAAATTGCTCAGACAATGAGCGACAGCCCATTGATCGATTTACGCATATCTGTTGCGCCAAGGGCGAGATAGATTTGCATATTACTGGGCCATGTCAACATCATATATCCTCCAAAATCAAAATCAGTCGCTGAAGAATCTGCTCATTAAACTCCCTGGCAATAGATATACAAAATCGTTTATCGTAGACCAGCAGGTCAAGGGTGCCAGATTCGGCGACACGCGCGGGAGCTTGTTCTGCAGGACCCTGAACGGTAAGAGGGTAAAATTGAGGTTAAGGCCGTGAACTTTTATTGAGCTTATTGCGCCAGTAAGAAAAACTTGAAAGGGACATCCCGTGGACATTACAGTACTCTCTCTGAGTCAGGGAGCTACCCAGCCAAGATGCAATATGATCCGTCCAGTACTCATGCTTTTGTTGCCTGCCACCGGAAAATGTCTTGTTCATGTAGTCCCCCTGTTATTATGGTTATTAGGAGGAGGCAGGTGAACATATTTCTACATGATTCGGTAGAAGTGGTTCTTTAAGCGCTTACAAAAGTGCGTTCAGCCTAGACTTACCACGGGACATCTTTTCTCACTCAAAAACTAATTTAACAAACTTCATTTTGTATTGGCTTGGCGAAGTTTTTATTCCAGTTTTACTACATTAGGATGGAGGTTGGATAATAAAAGATCTGTTGTGGCACAGCAGCCACAATATACAACAAACCATTCCTACACCAATCTGGATGTGACCGAGATTCGTAACAAGGGTACCGGGCCAAAGTGTGACCAGTTGCATCCCCATGCTTCCCAAGAACATTGCAAAAAAAATAATAAGCGCTGATGCGGATCCCGAATCCTCCTCCTGTTGCTCCAGCATCAAATGGGTCCCTGGAACCCGCACCGTGATCACTGCCATTGTAACCGGTCCGACTGACAAGGCTAGCAACCAAGGAGACATATGACCAAAGACGGAAACAACTACTCCACAAACAGCTACCAGAATAAAGCACCCGGTAATAATCAATTTCGGTTCTATATGTCTCCTCATCCTCATATAGATCGTAGGGCCGACCATGGCACATGTGGCGTTAAATGCAAAAAAAAGACTAAACTGTCCTTCTGTAAGATTAAAACCGTCGATATAGATATAGGAAGCAGAAGCCAAAAAAGCCATGAGAGCAATCGGAGCTAGGGAGAAGATCAGCAACAGGGATGAAAATCCTGGATTTTTTAAGACCACAAGAAGCCTGCACCAGGAGCCGATTACCGAGCCTGTAAATTTCCCCGACAGGGTTTCCCGAAAAAACATCCCTCTCAACAGTGCTGTAGCCCCAATTGCGGCTAACATAAGAAAGATCGTCCGCCAGGAAGTGTACTTCAACAAAAGTGCACCAATAACCGGTGCAACCATAGGGGCGATAATCACCATGGACATGATGGTGGCCATAACCTTCTCCCGTTCGCGACCACTATAAATATCCTTTACTATGGCGGTAGCCACTACTGTTCCTGCACTCCCTCCTAATGCCTGTATGATACGGCCAGCGATAAGCTGTTCCACATTCTGGCTGAATGCACAAAACACGCTCGCTAATACATATATCGTCAACCCCGATAGTAGAATGGGCTTTCTGCCGAATTTTTCACTTAGTGGTCCCCAGAACAATAACCCCATTGAGAAAAACAAAAAAAACATGCTCAGCGTCATGTTGACACTAGTCTGAGTGGTATCAAGCGCCTCTACCATCTGTGGGAGTGCAGGAAGGTAGAGTACCGTAGAGAGAGGAGGAAATGCACTGATCAAAGCAAGAAAGGCGAGCGCTCCTTTTCTACTCTGAATATTCTGGTTATTGGGCAATGTTTTTTCCTTTATTATTTGCGACACCAAGAGGTATTATTAGGGGCCAGGCCACGATAAGAAGCTAAGGTTTGGTGGCAAGCGTGGTGGCGGTTTTAACTCATTTGTATGTGTTTTCACCGTAAATGCTGCACAATGTGCCTCACAAAACCTGCGCTATAGCGGGCTAAAAACTCAGCGATCCTGCGTTGGGAGTGAGCGTGCCAAAATTGATTCGTTTCGATTCAGTGATTGTAGCTATCCCTTAACCCAACCTTTTGCGAAAGAATCTCAATCTCCTCTCTAATGAAGGTTTTTCACCTTACGGCTATTTCTAGACTACGGAACTTCAGGCAGATAGATAGCAAGAGTTTCTTGTAGTGCCATAAAATATATTTAATAGTTGACAGCGGCCTTTTTTTATGCCAAGCTCACGGGTATGTATATTCGAAGATCAGCAATCAAAAGCAGAAAAGACGGTGGCCAATATTATACCTATCGTCTTGTAGAATCA
>JAUVLX010000026.1 GCA_030600525.1 Desulfobulbus sp.
GACTATCCCATGGGGGGATGACATAAAATTATTGTACACTACCCGATCACGCCGCGAAAATCCCAATCCATCCAGATCTTGAAAAATAACATCTGAATCCAGGATCCGCATAACTGTCTTTTCGCCAAAGGCAACCGGGACCGTGGATACCCGAACCTCGGCCTCGCCTTCTTCTTCCTTACGCCCGATCTTGATACGACCGTCCTGAGGCCTTCTCTTTTCCGCAATATCCATCCTCGCCAGGGACTTAATCCGCGAAGTAATGGCAGAATGCACGGCTTTGGGCAATTTATAGATGGTATGTAGCAACCCGTCTATCCTGAAGCGAATCATGCAGATATCCCTTTTGGGTTCTATATGGATATCGCTTGCCCGCTGCTCCAGAGCATAGTTGAAGAGATGATTGACAGCTGCTTTTATATGCTGATCGGTTGAGGCTAGTTCCTTGCTGGAACTGAGACGCACATACTGTTCCAAATTGCCGATATCAACCGTGGTACTTGTTCCGGTTCCGCTAAATTGACTTTCAGCAGCAGTTATAGAACGCTGAAAACCGAAAAATTCAGCCAGTATTTTTTTGATATCTGTACGGGTAGAGAGAAATGCCCTGATTTTAACCTGGTTAGCCCGTTCTATATCGGCAAGTGGTCCACGGTTGTCGGGATTATATGTAACAACCTCAAGAATGCCGTTACGCAGGCCAAAGGGTAAAATAAGATGACTGATGGCAAAGGATCTGGGAATGGTTTTGGTCACGATTTCCATATCCAATTCCAGCGGATCGAGCTTTTTAAAAGGAATTTTAAGCTTACGACCAACCGCACGCATTATCACTTCTTCGCCGAGTAACTCACCTTCAGATCCGGGAATTTCAAGATTCAGCGATACGACAACGGCAACCAAATCAGGGTACCCCTTGTCCAGTTTCTGCGAGTCTTCTTTACGCCTCCCTCCTGCCAGACGAAGTAGTTTCTGGCGCTGCTTTCCCTTTTCTAAAATGACAAACTGACGCTGGTCTGCACGCAGCAGCCCGTCTTCTATAAGAAGATCCAGCAATTTATCACTATTTAAAAAGCTCATACTTTTTCCTAAAAGGGAAATGCAGGATGGATTGGCAACACCCAGCCTGCACAGGCTAATCTTGGGGAAACATCAGAAACAAACTGGGGTTACAGCAGCACCTTGATCAGGATAAACCCACCAATTAATAATACAAGGAAAACGATGCTGAGAATATTAAAATATCGATTAATAAAATACTGTACTGGAGCCCCAAACTTGTAAATAAGACCGGCAACCAGAAAAAACCGGGCTGACCTTGCCAGAATCGACATAAACATAAAGGTCAGGAAGTTAATTTTAAAGGCACCGGCAGTGATGGTAAACAACTTGTACGGCAGAGGAGTAAACCCGGCTGCCCCCACAGCCCACGCATCGTATTGCTGGTAAAGACCCTGGACAGTGGCATATTTATCATGAAGGCCGTACATATCAAGAATCGGCTGACCAAGGGTATCCATAAATCCCATGCCCAGGCCGTAGCCAATAGCTCCACCGATGACAGAACCGACAGCACAAATTGCGGCAAATTTAAATGATTTCTGCGGAGCACCGACACAGAGTGCTATCAAAAAGATATCAGGCGGAATTGGAAAAAAGGAAGACTCGGCCACCGCAATAAAAAAGAGGGCCCATACACCGGCAGGTGTCTGGATCCACTGCATGCACCGGTTATAAACCCGCTGAAGTAAAGATACTTTACGATCTCCCATTGGAACCTTGCCAACCATGAGCACCGATTAAATCCACAAAACGCACATGCTCAATCAGCTGCACCATAACTTCCCCTTCCTCTTTGGTCACCAGTTGGAGTTCCTGCACGTCATGATCTCCTACCGGGATCACCAAGCGGCCACAATCTGTAAGCTGGTCTAGCAGAGGTTGCGGTACCACCGGACCACCGGCAGTAACGACGATGGCATCAAAAGGTGCCTGATCGGCCCAACCCACGGTACCATCATCAATCCTGGAAACAATATTATGGTAACGCAGTTTATCAAAAACTCTTCGGGCTCTCCCCAGTAAGCCATCAATACGTTCCACCGTGTACACCCGTTCACAAAGCCTGGAGAGCACAGCCGCCTGGTACCCAGAGCCAGTACCGATCTCCAGCACCCGTTCCCCACCCTTTAGCTGCAGGGTCTCAGTCATCAGTGCCACAATATACGGCTGAGAAATAGTTTGCCCACTGCCTATGGGTAGAGGAAAATCACTGTACGCGCTTGCCTGCATGGCATCTTCGACAAACAGATGCCGGGGAACCGTCCCCATGGCATTCAGCACCCGTTGATCCTGAATGCCCCGAGGAACCAACTGCTCTTCCACCATGCGCTGACGATAGATATCAAATGTGGAGGGAGAACTCACTTGACTTCTTCCCAATTGAAATCATCAATCCAATCCTGATCAGCCTCGCTGAAGGTTCGAAATTCGCAGTGGGTTACCACGTTATTTTTCAAGGTTATAACTATCATTTCGTATCCTTCTGCATCCACCCAGGAGCTGACC
The DNA here is from genome assembly GCA_030600525.1 of Desulfobulbus sp. GTDB lineage: Bacteria > Desulfobacterota > Desulfobulbia > Desulfobulbales > Desulfobulbaceae > Desulfogranum. The sequence goes on from JAUVLX010000026.1 coordinate 2,569, forward strand.
ACCGGTGTGTGCCCCATAAAGCCGGGAAGGTCTTCATAGTATACATACTCAACCTCAACCGGCGAGACCCGACGATGTCCGTTTGGCTCTCCAAGATATACCTGCACATCATTTAGTGTTGTGACGCCGGGCTTGATCAGTGATGCATCTGATGCAAGATGCCGCACCTCTTTGGACTGGCAGCCGGACAACAACAGCAATACAGCCACAATCATGAGAAAATATCGCACAAGCACCTCCTTGTTCGCTCCTGAAACCAGAATAAACATTCAAGACCTTTAAAAAAGAACGACCTTTGCCATTTCAACACATTGATAATAAGAAAAAAAGAAAAGGTTGTGTTCATATATCGTGAACACAACCTTTTTTCAAGCCAAGAGTAGGATTACACCATTTGGTGCCTTAATCACAACCAGGCAGATACAGCCATAGCACCGGATGTAATCACCGTCTGTTCATGCTGTTACGACTCTTCTCCTGCTGCCCGCTCCAGAATACGATAATTCCGGCTGACCATTTCCATAGGGTCAACAACCAAGCCTGCTTGAATGAGGGCATTGTCGTACACCTGATCGACGATGACCCCTGCAAAATCAGGATCTGCATCCTTAAGGGAGGCCAACTTTTTGATCAATGTGCTGGAACCATTAATCTCCATATCTTTTTTGGAGTGCATTGCCCCTAAGCCGCCCTCTTGACCGGAAGCTTGCATAATCCGCTCCATAGAGGAGGTCATAAACCCGTCCACATTTACAATCATTGCAGGGCTGTCAACCAAGCGAGTTGATGTTTTGACATCCTGCACACGATCACCAAGACGCTCTTTTATCCACTTGCACAGGGCTTCTACCTGATCTGCAGGCAAGGACTCACCCTGTTCTTTTTCTTCTGTAGAGCTGGTGTCTTCGGTTGACTCGGGTAAGCGGATATCAGCGGTATCTGCTGAAACCAGCTTTTTACCGTCATACTCTCCCAAATGATTAAGAACAAAATCATCAATAGGCTCAAGTGTGTAAAAAATTTCAATTCCACGTTTCTTGAACATCTCTACGTAAGGACCGCCTTCGACAGCGCCCCTGCTCGGACCATTAATAAAGTAAATTTTATCCTGACCATCCTTCATCCGGGCAATATAATCATCCAGCGAAATCATTGCGCCTGCTTCGCTCTCAGAGGATTCGAAGCGCAACAGTTTACCCAGGTCATCGCGGAACTCAAAGTCAGACGTCACGCCTTCCTTGATGAAAATGCCAAAAGTCTTCCAAAACTGCTGGTAGCCCTCAGCATCCTTTTTGGCCTGTTCATTAAGAAACTTGATAAAACGCTTGGTCAACACCTTGCGCAGCTTATACACCAAGGCATTATCTTGCAGTGACTGGCGGGAAATATTGAGCGGCAGATCTTCCGAGTCGACCACGCCCTTGAGGAAACGAAGCCATTCCGGCAGGATATTTTCACTGTGTTGGTCAATCAAGACCTTCTGGCAATAGAGGTTAACACCCGGCTGCATCCGGCCCATGCCCGCAACTTCAAAATTGTCTTTAGGTACATATACTAACGCATTGATCGCCAACGGTGCATCCGCAGAGAAATGAAGCCTGTACATCGGTTCGTCTGCGGCATTGCCGATAAACTTATAGAATTCGGTATACTCTTCTTCACTAATCTCGTTTTTAGAGCGGGACCATATAGCCTGGACCGTATTCACAGTCGTGCCCTCCACCTTTACCGGAAAAGGAACGAAAGTGGAGTACTGTTTAATAATATGCTCTACTGTAAATTTGGTTGCATAGGTTTCTGCATCGTCCTTAAGGTCGACAACAATTTTGGTGCCCCGGTGGAGCCCTTCGCACTGACTTATGGTATAGGTACCACCACCGTCGGAGATCCACTCGTGCCCTTCGCTGCCATCCCAGGAGCGGGTCTGTACCTTCACCTGTTTTGCAGCCATAAAGACAGAATAAAAGCCAACGCCAAACTGGCCGATAAGGCTAACATCTTTTTTCACAGCCTCGGCGAGCTCATCAAGAAATCGGCTAGAACCGGAATGGGCGATAGTCCCCAAGTTGGTTTCCAGTTCCTCTTTGGTCATACCGATACCAGTATCGGTGATGGTCAGGGTCTTGTTTTTATCATCACACTCAATGTTGATTTCAAGCGGTACATGGGCATCAAATTCAGCCTGTTCAACCAGACTATGATGTCGAAATTTTTCCAGAGCATCAGCCGAATTGGAAACCAATTCTCTCACAAAAATATCTCGTTCCGTGTACAGAGAGTTAATAACAATGTCCAGAACCTTCCTGGTCTCTGCTTGAAACTGTTTGGTTTCGACCTGTGCTTCAGTCATGATACGAGTCCTCTTCTTTCTACTTTTTAGTGTTATTTATGATAACAGGGTCATTGCCATTCATGCCGACACATAACTGAAGTCCAGTTGTGGCCCCAACGGCGACTCTATAATACATCTCTTCCAAGGTATGAACTGCACGCGACGCACAATGAGCTATCCCCACTGAATCACACGCTTTTCTACAGCATGTCCAATAAAGATGGACCTTTCATTTATCAGGCGAACATGTTAAGCACGATTAGCTGACTGTCAAGACGCAGCAAATCACACAACCTCCTTCAAATTTTATCTTTGTTATCAGATTATGGACAATCAATCCTACGACGTCTGCATCATCGGCACCGGAATATCAGGCCTTTCCACCGCTGCCTTCCTGCTGGACCAGCAACCGGATATACGTATCCTCATGTTGGAAAAAGCTGACCAAAGCGGTGGAGCCATCAGCAGTTATCACCAGGACGGGTACCTGGCAGAATGGGGCCCCCACGGCTTTCTCGATAACTGTGAGGCAAGCAAAGAGCTTATTCGCTTTGCATCCCTGGAAGATGAACTGGAAACAGCGCCACTTTCCGAATTTGTCCGTTACGTATGCCTGGATGGTCAGCTCCAATGCATCCCCCAGAGCGCACTACGCATCCTCAAACAGCCATTGATCTCTCTGCCAGCAAAGTTAAGGATACTGGGTGATCTTTGGAAAACACCAATGGCAGGCAGCCCCTCTGTTGCCCAGTGGGTTGAATACAGATTTGGTAAAGCTTTACTCCCCTTTGCAGATGCTGTTTTTACCGGCACCTATGCTGGTGACATCAATAAATTGAAAATCGATGCAGTGATGCCCGGCGTCAGAGACCTTGAGAAACAGCACGGTTCTGTTATTCGTGGTGTCATAAAAGGGATGTTTGCCAAGCGGAAAAGCGACAATAAACGTAAAGGCCTGCCTGCGATGACCAGTTTCAAGAAAGGGATGGGCAGACTCCCGCAGCGCCTGGCAGAGGAAATTGGTAACAAAGCAACAATACAGTACAGCAGCGAAGCAACATCTTTGACCAAAACCGATGATCACTGGCAGGTAACCACAGATGCTGCCACCTACAGCTGTACAGATCTGGTTGTTGCGCTTCCTGTGAATGCAGGCCTTCCCCTGCTTAGACGGTCACAACCCTTACAACCGCCGCTATCGAGTTTACCGGAAGCCCGTATTGCCTCGGTACTCCTCGGCTTTACCGAAGAAGCGCAAGTGCCCTTTGGCTTTGGCTATCTTGCTCCGGAAAAAGAAGATAGATTCTCCATGGGAGCCCTGTTTTCCTCTCATATGTTTCCAGGTCGCGCACCCCAAGGCCATCAGGTAGTAGAAGTGCTGGTGGGCGGCCGCCGACATGAAAAACGGCTCCAACTGTCAGACAACGAGCTCATCAACCAAGTTTACCAAGACATTCGCCAAATTATGGACCTGCCGACTGGCCCCTGTTTTAGCAAGGTTTTACGATCATCTCATGGAATTCCACAATTGGAAAGCGGATATACAGATCTGTTGACCTGGCGAGAAAAAGTGATGCAGGCCGAACCTCATCTACATATCTGCGGATTCGGTTGGAAAGGTATTGGCATCAATGACATGACTAAGGAAGGGCAGAAAATGGCCCAACGGATTATGACCAGACAGGCGCAGCGTGATACAGCGGAAGTGAAGGGAATCTACTTTTAAAAAAAAAGCAGGTGACGGACGCCACCTGCTTTTTTTGCAAAATTTGCGAAGGCTCAGTGCTCCAGTTTAGAACAGAGCATATCCACCTGTTTTTTGGTGGAATCTTGACGAGCAACATCACGAGTGATAACCTTAACGGCATACAGGACCGTTGAATGATCACGGTTGTACATCCCACCAATATCGGCCAGGGAATCTTTGGTAAATTTACGAGTCAGATACATTGCAATCTGCCGCGGGCGAGTGATGGCTCTTTTTCTGGATCGGGATCGTAAATCATCGGTACTTACCTTGAACTGCTCACTGACCAGATCCCGAATACCGGTAGCAGACATTTCTTCAACTGCGCAAACGAATCCAGACATAATCTCTTTAAGCATATCCATATTAGGCGGCTGACGGCGAAGGCTCGCCTTGGCCTTGATCCCAAGAATGGTGCTTTCCATCCGTCGTATATCCCCTTTCAGGCTCCTGGCAAGGTAATCAACAAGTTCCTCATCCAATTTAAGCTTGCTGCCCTGCAGCTTATGCCGGATAATGCGAGTTCTGGTATCATAGTCTGGACATACAATATCAGTCACGAGGCCGGAAGTCATCCGACTGCGAAAATCTTCGTCCAGCCCTTTGAGCTTGCCGGGAGCAACAGCAGATGTCAAAATAACCCGGCGACCAGATTTAATCAGGTAATCAAGAATAGTATTCAGCTCTTCCTGGGTCTTATTTTTTCCAACAAGGGTATGTACGTCTTCGACCAATAACAGATCGCAGCTGTTAATATACTTCTTGGAAAACTGCTCCATTGAGTTGGAGCGCAGGTTTTTCACCATATCGGCAGTAAACTGCTGAGCAGTGAGATACTGCATTCGAGTTGCAGGAGCTGAGTTAAGCACCTCGTGGACCACAGCCTGAGTCAGATGACTTTTACCAAGCCCGGTGGTGCTGTTCATGAACAGGCAATTGCCATAAGTCCTGTCTCCGGTGGCCAATGCCGAACAGGCAGACTGCGCCAACACGTTTGATTCCCCAACCATAAATTGATTAAAGGTAAATGCTGGATGCAGGGAGCGGTACCGAGACTGATTCACAGACACGCCCGGAAGGCGTAACTGCTCCTTGCTATTATTTGTACGTCTAACCACTGGTGCCTCAGCAGCCCGCACTTTTATTTCAGGGGTCATGCCCATTTTATCGGCAGCACCTTTCATGAGATCAATATAACGATCTTCAACCCATGCACAAAAATAGCGATCTGGCCCTACCAGCTCAATACTCTGTTCGTTTTGCTCTCGGCATTCTAGCGGCTTGATCCACAAACCGAATTCGCTTTCCGGCAAAGAAGAAAGTAATGATGATTTGATCGCATTCCATATCATAGGACGTGTTCCTTACTACTTGATATTGTTAATAAATATATATAGGGATTTGTTACGTGGACATCTGCGCTGTGCTATGAACACTGATTTACCTAATATCCCATTTTCGGTCAAAATCGATATGGACTGATTTCAGGGCACAAATCAAGAGTATATTAACAAATTCAAGGATAATGAAAGATTCAGTGTATACAGCCAGCTCAGGACGCATCTCCCCAACCTACCGTTTCTTTCCCATGCATCTCAATAAAAATACGGATAGACAGCAAGTTGAATACACATCAAACAAGTTACTAACAATTTGCTAACACTTGTATATCTCGCGAATGCTCGACACAACTCGTCTTAACTGAAACATGCTCCATTTTTAGCTTACGAAACACCCCTATGGTTTAATTGCCCTCTATTGCGTAGTTTCCCAGTCTTTTTTCCCTAAAAAAAAATGTCACTTTTTTATGACACTTTTATCCACAACACGCACCGACGACGGCGCTGCTGTTTTCCATCTTTTCTTATAATGTCAATAGGTTGGGAAATAACAACAGGAAGGAGACAGACTGACTCACAGCGACGCCAAACGACCCATCTCTTTAAAAGATCGCTATAACTGCAGGCTCCTTGCGAGTGTGAAAACTTCTATCCGCTTGGGCTTTTCGCGGCGCAAAATTCGAGAGCACTCGTTTATGGTACTGCCAGTGGTGAAAACATCATCCACAAGTAATATCCTCTTACCTGCCAACAAGCCCGATCTAGTCAACTGAAAACAGCCCTTGAGATTTTGTCGTCGCTGATGACCGCTCAGTGAGGATTGAGGAGGAGTGGCCCTATTTCGTACTAATACGGTTGAACGTATCACTCGCCTCCATTGGGGGAAACAATGACGGGCCAGCATCAGCGCTTGATTAAATCCCCGCTCTCGCAATCGCGTTACATGCAGTGGCACCGGAATAATAATATCAGGAACAGTAAAAAGAGATAATGCACCTGATTCTTCTGCCAGTTTTTTTAAGCTAGCCACAGTGGAAGTGGTATTGGAAAACTTGAGTGCCAACAGCAGATTACTTACAGGAGGCTGGTAAAACATGGCAGAGCGAGCGTAGTCAAAAAAATAACTCTTCCTGAGACAGACACCACAAAGGTGATCAACACCGGTAGTAAAAGGGATGCCGCAGGTGGCACAGAGGGGAGAGGAAATAGAACGAAGGCCCTCGCGACATGCAGAACAGACAAGCGGAAGCCTGGATGCCTCAAGCCGTTGTTCACAGCAAAGACATTGTGGAGGAAACAGGAGGTCGTGCAGGGCCTCAATATATGAATGCACAATACATACTCCTCGTCGTGGGTTTTGCATACAAATCCGAGTCAAGATACCAATTCAAGGCAGTCCGGCAAGGTCCCTGGAAACGATTTCTGTAATAGCAGCCAGGGGAGACAATGACATAACCTTGCAGATTTTATCTGTCCATGTATATTTCGAGTCTACAAAAAGGATAAATACGACTGTTTTCCGCTACGACATTTCCCAGCGAAATGGAAGATTACAGTTTCAATCGGCTAGATCCACCTTTACTATCATAATCACGATGTCTCCCTTTCAATATGTCCGTGCAGCAGTTACTCTGGCCCTGGCCCCTTTCCTGACCATTATTATCGCCACCCTTGTCTGGCTGGACGTTACCTTGTTCCGCAAAGATAAAGATAAAGCCCTGGTCTTTCCTCGCCTATGGGGCAGAATACTTTGCCAGCTTGTTGGGGCGAAGGTACAGGTGGAAGGACTGGAAAACATCAGGCCTGACCAAACCTATATATTTGTCGGCAATCACTCCAGCCAGTTCGACATCTTCAGTTTTCAGGGCTATTACCCCTATGATTTCAGGTGGATTGCAAAAAAAGAGTTGTTCAACATCCCCGTTTTCGGACAAACAATGAAAAAGGTGGGCTACATCGGAATTGACCGCTCCAAAGGACGACAGGCAATGAAAAGCCTCGACAAGGCTGCTGAGCAGATTGCTTCCGGTAATTCGGTGTTAATCTTCCCGGAAGGGACTCGCAGTCCTAATGGCAAACTTCAGGAATTTAAGACAGGTGCTATTCTCCTGGCTATAAAGTCCGGCGTACAAGTCGTCCCCATCGGCATCAACGGGTCATATTCGATACTCCCCAAGAAAAAGATTTTGGCTGACAACGGCAAAATCATTATCCGAATCGGAACCCCTATGCCAACCGATCATTACAAATCCAAGGACAAGCAGGCTCTTGCCTTGTCACTCCACACTGCCGTCCAGGAGTTGCTAGACAACAAGTACAAATCCGAAGAGGCACCTATAACACCTGTCGAACAATAAATTTTATTCCCCGCTCCCGAGGATGGCAGAAGAAGGCAACAGTATAGTAAGATTATAATTCTTTGCAAAAATTAAGGAACGTGTCATAATGTCGACGTTATTCTTGGCGGTAGAATTTCAACAGTGCGTAAATAACCTCCTGCCACATACAACCAACTAATAGAGCTTCCCTGACAAAGCTTTCTTTCACAGGAATCGTTCAATGCAGTCGTCTACTCGAATCACAGCTTCTTTTCTGTACAGCTTTTCCACGCTCTTGGCGCTTGTCTTTTTCTATTGTGTACCCTCGGTCATGGCAATAGAGCAAAATACTGCATTTATCCCTTTAAAAATTAATGCGCCCAATCCAGAGTCTTTACTTCTTCCTGCTGACAGGGCCTTAGAAAAAAGCTTAGCTGAAAAAAATTACACATCCATTTCCAGAAGCAAGGCTACTTCTCTTGTAAACTATAAAGGGGCATGGCCTCCGCCTGCAAAGATCATCATTCAACTCTCTGGCAAAACGGGGTATGACTATATTGCTATCGGCAGCCTTACCCAACTAGGTGACAGGTATAGCATTGATTTTTCGGTATTTGATGCCCTGCAACCGGGTTCACCCTACTCATATTTTCGTGAAACCGATTCCCTTGAGGATTTGCACCGCATTATCAGTGACGTCGTTGCAGAGGCTGTGAGTTTTGCAAACCGTAGCTTCACCATCGCCTCCATCGCCCCTGCTGGCAATAAACGCATCGATGCAGGGGCAATTCTTCGCAAGATTACAACAAAACCCGGTGATATATATGATCCAACAAGCCTGAGAAAAGATTTAAAAACTGTCTTTTCCATGGGCTATTTTGACAATGTGGAGATTGAGGCAACTGATACCGACAACGGCAAAAAGATTCTTTTCAGAGTGCAGGAAAAACCGCTCATCGGCAGCGTGGTCATTACCGGCGCTGATAACATAAAAGAAGAAAATGTCCGTGATGCTGCCAACATTGCAACCAACACCATTCTCAATCCAACCAAAGTCAACGATGCTGTCACCAGGGTCAAAGAACTCTACAAATCCAAAGGCTATTACAACACCGAGGTAGAGGCCAATATTAGTTATCCTTCAAAAGATAACGCAGAGATTCGGTTAGTTGTTCAGGAAGGGGATAAAATTAGCGTCGAGGAGATAGCCTTTCAAGGCAACACCACCTTTGAAGACGACGAACTGCAAAGCATCATCCAAACCGGAACCTATAGCTGGTGGCTCTCCTGGCTGACCGATGCAGGGGTGTTAAAAATGGATATCCTCAAGCAGGATGCAGCCCGCCTTGGTGCTTATTATCAAAATCATGGTTTTATCGAATCCAAGGTCGGTACTCCTGTTGTAGAACAAAAAGATAATGGTCTGTACATCACCTTTCCCATCGAAGAAGGCCCCCGTTACAGAGTTGGTATCGTTGACGTAGCAGGAGATCTTATTAAAGACAAAGAACTGCTGATTACCAAGCTGCAGATCCGCCAGGAACCGTTTCTCAACCGTCAGATCCTCCGCGAAGATACCACCCGCCTCACTGATCTCTACGCAGAAAACGGTTACGCCTTTGCCGAGGTTTCTCCCAGAATAAGCAAAACCGATGTGGGCAAGCGTGTCGACATCAAGCTCCAGATAGAAAAAGGCTCACTGGTGTATTTCAACCGGGTGGAGATTCAAGGAAATACCCGCACCAGAGACAACGTCATTCGCAGGGACCTCCAAGTCAAAGAGGGGGGCCTGTTTGACTCCAGAGCCATTCGCACCTCAACTCTTAAGTTACAGCGTCTCGGATTTTTCGAGGAAGTCACGGTTACTCCTAGACCGACGTTAAGTGAAGATAAAATGGACGTGGTGGTCGACATTAAGGAAAAAGCCACTGGTCAGTTCAGTATTGGTGCTGGTTACTCGTCCTCTGAGAATGTAATGATCATGGGTGAGATTACCGAAGACAACTTCCTGGGAACAGGGAATCGGTTAGCACTGACAGGAAATCTCAGTAGCAAGACAGCTAGATATAAACTCGATTTCACCAATCCCAGACTGTTTGATTCCAAAGTCTCAGGTGGTATAGATCTCTTTAACTGGAAAAGAGAATATGATGATTACACAAAGGACTCTACAGGAGCTGGGGTACGTCTCGGACATCCGCTCTTCGAAAAATGGTATACCTACTACGGATACACCATCGAAAATACCGACCTCAGTGACATCATGGAAAACGCCTCCGAGGTCATCAAACGGTCTGCAGAGATCAACCTAACCAGTTCCGTCCGCTGGTCTCTGGTACGTGACACCAGAAACCGCTCCTTCTCTCCCAGTAATGGCTCACGAAACTCGGCAAGTATTAAATACGCAGGTGGTCCTCTTGGCGGCGATGCCCAGTATACAAAGGTAGAAGGTGCCTCCTCCTGGTGGTTCCCCATGATATGGGAAACTGTCTTCCATGTTAAAGGTGCTGCCGGTCAGGCCTTTGCCAATGAAGACGACAAACTCCCAGTGTATGAACATTTTTACCTGGGTGGCATGAACTCTATTCGCGGTTTTGAATCCTACTCCATCAGTCCCCTTGATCCAGAAACCGGTGAAAAAATCGGTGGTGATAAGATGTGGTATGCTAATGTGTCCGTTATTTTCCCCCTTCTCAAAGATATGGGCATGCAGGGTGAAGTTTTCACCGACTTTGGTAATGTTTACGCAGTCGAGGACAACTGGGACTTCAGCGATATCAAGAAGACCGCAGGTGTCGGCCTGCTCTGGCTTTCTCCCCTGGGCCCGCTTAGGTTGGCATGGGGATATAACCTAGACCAACAAGAAGGCGAAGACAGCTCCAACTGGGACTTCAGCATGGGCGGTACATTTTAAGCGTTCCCTGCCCCTAAATTTAAAAGAGTACATTCATGCAGTCGCTCCTTAAACGGCTGTGCGAGGGCAGTTCACAACCACCTGACATAGCAGGCCTGAACAGCGCTTCCACTGCATTATTTTTAAGCCGCACCCTGGAAGCGCTTGGGACCTCGCTTTGCTGTATTATTCCCTCTGACGAACAACTGGAAACTTTTGCCCAGGACATAGCACTTTTTACCAGTGCAAAGGTTCTGGTCTATCCTAGTTTCGAAATCCCCCCCTATACCCCATTGTCTCCTGATCCAGCTACAGTTGGGACGAGACTCTCCACCCTCTATCTGCTCCAGGAACTCGTTGAACCTTGCATTATCCTTACTTCAGCAGAAGCAATTCTGAGAAAGATACTCCCCAAAAACGCTTTTAACGATCACTGCGAGTTGCTCATCCAAGGTGAAGAGTTCGACCGTGATGCTCTTATACAGACACTGATCCGTGCCGGATACCAAACCTGTGACCTTGTGCAACAACAAGGTGACCTGGCTATCCGGGGCGGCATTCTTGATATTTTTCCACCTGCCCATGACCCTGATAATGGCTCAGGTCCTCTTCGCCTGGATTTTTTCGGGGATACCCTGGAAACAATACGTGTTTTTGATCCTGTCAGCCAAAGGTCCGTCAGCCAACTAGAGGAAGTTGTCCTGCTTCCGGCCTCCGATATGCTCTTTCCTCAAAAACAAGGCAAGGGGCTTTGGCAGGAAGCCCTACGAAAGAGTGCTGATCAATACCAGTGGCGTCCTGATACCCACATTCAGATCAGAGACTACTTCAGCCAGGAATACCGCTTTCCTGGTATCGAGTTTATGCTGCCCTTGCTCTATGGTGGTAGCGACAAACTCCATTGTTTTTTTGACTATCTTCCCAAAGAATGTGCGCTTTTTTTATATGATCCTTTTGGGGTGCAGCAGTCTTTGGATATCGTGCGCGAACGGATCGTTGCCAATTACAATGAGGCCGTTGCTGGTGATGTAGCAGCCCTTCCGCCGGATGAGCTGTTTTTATCGAAAGAGCTAACAGAGAAACACTGCCTTGCCCTGCTCAAGGCGCGGTTTGTACATCTCCCTGACCCCGACAAACCCGAACCTCCTTTGAGCGTTAATGCAGGGGATCACAGCCTGCTCCGCCAGGAGATTGAGCTACAACGAAAGAAACGCGGCCTCCTGGCCCCCCTGGCAGATCGAATTATCCCCTGGCAAGAAAAAGGCGCCACCACTCTGCTGGCATGTAAATCAGAGCGTCAGGCAAGACACTTTTCCGAACTGTTTGAAAACTACCAGCTACGGTCCCGCCTGATCAGCGCCCCTATCAATCTGAGCACGATCCAATCCACAGATGAAATACTGTTGGTGGATCACCCTCTTTCCAAAGGTTTTGACCTTGCCGACGAAAGACATCATATCCTATCGGCCACCGAACTTTTTGGTGACAAAAGGCTCAAAAAAGGACGGCGCAGGCATAAGGCAGCACAAGCGGACAGCCAACCACTCCCCCTAGATCAACTCAGCGATGGTGACCCAGTCGTCCACAGGGAACACGGCGTTGGTGTGTTTAAGGGGTTGATAAATATGGAAATATCTGGCATCCGAGGCGATTTCCTGCTCATTGACTACCGCAACAATGACAAACTCTATGTACCCGTTGACAAGCTGCACTGGGTAAGCAAATACCAAGGTCTAACAGAACAGCAGCCCAAACTTGATAGCCTCGGTAGCCAGCGCTGGCAGGCAACTAAGAAAAAGGTAACCGATGCTGTCTGGAAGGTAGCCCAAGAGCTACTTGAAATCTATGCGCAAAGGGCCATCCGAAAAGGACATCAATTCAGTCCACCAGGTGAGCTCTACCGTGAACTTGAAGAATCTTTTCCCTTTGAAGAAACCTCCGGCCAGGCAAAGGCCATAGATGACACCCTTGCAGATCTTACCAGCGAACAGCCCATGGACAGACTTGTCTGCGGCGATGTCGGCTACGGAAAGACAGAAGTTGCAGCAAGGGCCGCGTTTAAAGCAATAGAGGACGGATTTCAAGTTGCTATCCTCGTCCCGACCACCGTACTTGCAGAACAGCATGCAGCTACTTTTCGCGAGCGTTTCACCTCTTTTCCGGTTGAGATAAAATGTTTGAACAGGTTCCGTACCACCAAACAACAAAAAGAGATCAGCGCTGGTGTGGCTGCGGGTTCAGTTGACCTTGTTGTCGGCACCCATAGGCTCCTCTCCAAAGATATTCAATTCAATCGGCTGGGCCTGCTAATCATAGATGAAGAACATCGGTTTGGGGTCAGTCACAAGGAAAAAATCAAGCGTATCAAAGCCTCGGTTGACGTCCTTACCCTGACCGCAACACCAATTCCAAGGACTCTACAAATGTCCTTACTTGGCATCAGAGACCTCTCTATTATTTCTACCCCACCTCGGCAACGCAGAGCGGTCAAAACCTTTCTAGCCCGTCATGATCACCTGGTTATCAGAGAAGCTGTGACGAAAGAGATGCAGCGCGGTGGGCAGTTGTTTTTCGTACATAACCGGGTCCGCACCATCCAACGAGTCGCAGAAACCATATCTGATCTGGTTCCTCAAGCGCGGATCGGAATTGCTCATGGCCAGATGTCTGGCAAGCAACTCGAAGACGTAATGGTACAATTCATCAATCACAAAATCGATATTCTTGTGTGTACCACCATCATCGAGTCTGGCCTTGATATCCCCAATGCTAACACAATCATCATCAACCGCGCAGACCACCTGGGCCTTGCTGATATTTATCAACTACGCGGCCGCGTTGGCCGTTCTTCACGACAGGCTTACGCCTATCTCTTTGTCCCTTCCCTGGACAGTTTGACCACTAATGCCAAAAAACGGCTCCGTGCTCTGATGGACAACTCAGAACTAGGCAGTGGATTTAAATTAGCCATGAATGATCTCCAGATCCGGGGCGGAGGGAACCTGCTAGGTGTTTCCCAGTCTGGCCATATTGCTGCTGTGGGCTACGACCTGTACCTGGAACTCCTCCAGGCAACCGTTGCTGATCTTAAAAAGCAGGCACAAGCGCGCGAAAACGGCCAATCCACCATTATTGATATTGACCCCGAAGTAAAACTCCAATTAACAGCATTCCTCCCAGACAACTACATCACAGATACCCCCCAGCGATACCAGGCGTATCGACGCATCTCTGCTATGGGCAACACCACATATGAAGAACTGCAGGACCTCTGTGAAGAACTTACGGATCGCTATGGTCCCTTACCAGAGGAAGCGCAAAACCTGATCAAAATCATAGAACTCAAACAGAGGCTGCGCCCACTCTATATAAACAAGCTGGAACAATCCCCAACAACGCTTGTCTTTCACTTCGTGGAAAACTGTCCCATTGACCCGCAACGGCTCATTGTTCTAATCCAAAACCACAAAGGAAAGTCAAAAAAAGATGCTCCGCGCCTGACACCTGATCATCGACTCTTGGTGCCTTTTGCCGGAGACAAGAGCCTTCATCAACAAATAAACACGGTGCTCAACACCCTTGAGGACAACTAACCATCATGCAAAATTACTGTGATAAAACAATACACGAATTCTCATGGGACGCAATTGACACCATCCTGTTAGACATGGATGGCACCTTGTTGGACAAACATTTTGATGACTACTTCTGGGAACAGTACCTACCGGAACACTATAGTCTCGTCCATGACATTTCAGTGGAAACAGCTAAAAAGGAATTGCTTGCCAGGTATTCTGAGGTTGAGGATACCTTAACCTGGGCTGACACCAGTTACTGGTCCCGTGAACTGGGCCTGGACATCCCAGAACTCAAACTGCGTATCAACCACCTCATCGGTGTGCATCCTTATGTGATTGAATTTCTTGAATCCTGTATCAAGATGCGCAAGAAGCTCTATCTTGTGACCAACGCCCATTCAAGCACACTCTCCATAAAGCTTGAAAAAACAGCCCTCAGCCCTTGGTTTGACCAAATTATCTGTGCCGAAGAAATAGGCTACGCCAAAGAAGAGCCGCTCTTCTGGAACAAACTGGAAAGCGTTCTCAGCTATGATAAAAACAGGACTCTGCTCATTGATGACACCGAGAAGGTCCTCTCATCAGCAGAGCAATATGGCATGGGCCACCTACTTTTTGTTGCCAGACCCAGCAGTAGGCAGCGGGTGCAGTATTCATGCAGGTTCCCCTCCATTGCATATTTCAAGGAGCTTCTACCTCGTTAAAAAAATAATTGTCTCCCCTTCAAGATATGGAGACAGTACCTAAAAAAAAACCCTGTCATCTGCAAAGCAGAAGACAGGGTTTTACTTTCCTATAAACAGTTTTCTAACTTAAGCGCGTCTGGTCTGACGAATGTAATCCTTTGCAAGCGATGGGTGTTCTGAAATAATTTGTCCTTTTTCAGCACCCATTTCTTTTACCAAATGGTTCATCACCTGAGCATAAGTCATATCTTTTTTCAATGTTTCCTCAACCAGTGACTGGATCTTTTCCTGGTCTGCAACATCCTCAAAATAACTAAACAGCCGGTGCGCATCCTGGTCGTCTGCATCTTCATTTTCTTCCTTGCTCTGGGCAAGACCAGCAATACTATCCCTGATTTCTGTTTGCAGCCTTTCCACCAAATCGACAATAGGCTTGATGTCATCCTTACTGGCAACATCCTTTGCTTCGATACTGGTCACCCGACCGGGTAAATCTCCGAGCAATTTTTCTGAGGAAATATCCTGCAATTTGCCGTGAGCATCGTCAACTTTTGTCTCTAATCCAGTGAGGACTTTGCTGAGTTTTTGCAGGGCATCACCGGAAGCATTGACTTCTCCAGCCACCTGATCAAGTTTATCAGTGGAGGCAAAAGCTGCCATTTTCGACTCAAGGGCATGAATTTTAGCGGTCAAATCGTTGAGCTTGCTTTCCAGCATATTGTGAATTTCATCGACCTTAGTGCTGTCAGCGATAACCGCCTGCTGCACTTGCGGGGATGCGGTTTCCCGCTGCTGCGCACAGGCCTTCATGTTACTAACAGTCGCCAG
>JAUVLX010000099.1 GCA_030600525.1 Desulfobulbus sp.
AACTAAAGTTGCCATTGCGGCAGAAGCTGCTGCGATAAAGCCTTATCTGGACTGGTACAGCAACCTAAAGTGCCCCTGAACTAAATATCAAGCAGAGAATAACAGCTCTACAACCAACTGAAAGATTACACAAACGAACACGATAACCGTTCAACGAAAAGGGGCGGTCTCAGTTTCAGAATGGATGAAAAAATTCAAGCAGAATACTTCAGGGATATAGCAGGTATCTCCGACTTTATACTTATTCAAAATAATATATCATAGACATGTTATTTGTTTTCCAGGGTAGGATCCAGCCAAACCAATCATGAAAAAAAATTTTTTTAAGATTAGAAACAAACTTATCTCAATTTTCATTCTCATTAAAATTCTCCCACTCCTAGCACTGGCCTGGTTTGCCTGGCATCAAATTACCGATTTAGTCCAAAAAATGGAGATCTCGTTTGAGACTGCAACTATGGAAAGCCTGGAAATGGGGAAAAGAGTTGTTCAGTTGGCAACTAAAGACTCTATTCGCGCCCTTGATGAAAAGTCCCGTGAAGCAATTGAACGGCTAACAGTGGATACGGCTAACAATGTGGCCAGATTCCTATATGAACGAGACCGTGATATCCGACAGGCCGCCTTGTTTGACCCTTCAGAGACAAGCTATCGTAATTTCCTCATTTCCAAATTCAGTCCGATCATTGAACATGATCCTCTTTTCATGGACAAGGATGGAAAACGTTGGGAGATGTCACAAAATTCTCAGAGAGCATTTGATGTAGTCCAAGCGAGCAACAAGAACAATGAAAACGATTTTCACTCTCGTCCTCCGGAAATCAATGGAAAGCCTATCGATCGACCGTTGTATTTAGAAATGACTTTCATCGACCTTGCAGGTAAGGAAAAATTCAAGGTTACAACTTCAAATTTTCTTGCCCTTGATCTGCAAGATGTATCTCTTAGAAAGAATACCTTTTGCAAGGCGGAAACCTATTTCGAACACCTCAAGGATCTTCAACCTGGAGAAATATTTGTTTCTGATGTCATTGGTGCCTACCAAAAAACTGACCTCATCGGGATGTACTCTCAAACAAGAGCAGAAAAGGCAGGCATCGATTTCGATCCTCAAAACTCCGCATATGCCGGTAAAGAAAATCCTGTCGGGAAACGATTCCAGGGCATGGTTCGCTGGGCTACTCCTGTTGAGCGTAATGGACACGTTATTGGCTTTGTAACTCTTGCCCTTGATCATACCCACATCATGGAATTTACAGACCACATCGTTCCGACCGAAGAACGCTATTCTGCAATTTCAGATGCAGGGACAGGCAACTACGCCTTTATGTGGGACTATCGAAGTCACAACATTTCCCATCCCAGAGATTATTTTATCACTGGATATAATCCAGAGACCGGTGCCCCTGCCCCCCCCTGGCTGGAAGCAAAACATTACCAACAATGGAAAGCGGAGAGTCTCAATATCGCTGATTTCCTAGACACTCTTCCGCTTTATGAAAATCAGTCTCTTGATAAAAAACCTGCGCCTGAACAAACCCGTTCAGGCTATGTTGGCCTGGACTGTAGATACTTGAACTTCGCCCCTCAGTGTGATGGCTGGATGGACCTCACCCAGCATGGAGGTTCCGGCTCTTTCCTCATTTTCTGGAGCGGAATTTGGAAACTTACCACAGCTGCCGCTATCCCATACTACACTGGCCAATATACCAAGAGTGCAAGGGGATTTGGTTTTATTACTATCGGCGCTAATGTACATGAATTTCACAAAGCGGCTCTAGCTACAGCAAAACATATAGAAAATATTGGTGCCGATCATATCACAACTCTTGATCAACAGTTTCAACGGAATCAAAAGTTTCTCAACAAGTCATTGCAAGAGACTACTAGGAACTTGACCATTTCCACTCTGGTTATGATTTTTGTTATTATCATCATAGCCATTTGGATGGCTTCCATTCTGACAGGAAGAATAACAAAGATCATTACAAGTATTGGCCGCTTTCAGCAAAACGACATGACTCAACGCCTCCAGATTCACTCTGGTGACGAATTGGAAGATCTAGCGTTGACCTTCAACTCTATGGCTGACAACATACAACAATCAATGATTGATATACGGGTTGCTCATGAGCAGTCAAAAAAAGCCAACCAACAACTTATTGAAGAAATTGCAACCCGGAAAAAAGCAGAAAAAGAGCTAGCACAGAACCGTGATAACCTTGAGCGAATGGTCTCTGAACGCACTAGCGAGCTGGAACAGGAAATTAACGAACGCAAACAGGCAGAAAAGAGCAAGAATGATTTGGAAACACGGCTTCATCGTGCAGAAAAGATGGAAGCGATAGGGACGCTGGCAGGCGGTGTCGCTCACGATTTAAATAATATTTTATCTGGAATCCTAACCTATCCAGAACTTCTTCTTCTCCAACTCAAAGAAGACGATCCAATGTATCGACCTTTACAGACCATCCAATCTTCAGGAGAAAAGGCTGCTGCTATTGTCAATGATTTACTGACACTTGCCAGAAGAGGTGTGTCGATAACAAAGACGTTAAATCTAAATAACATTGTCTCCGATTATCTTTCTAGTCCAGAATACCTGCAACTGTTATTTCATCATCCAAACATACAAGTAAAGACCGATCTTGCAAAAAACCTGATGCACCTCCGGGGCTCTAAATTACATCTCTCAAAAACTTTGATGAATCTGGTAAGTAATGGCATCGAATCGATGACCGATGTAGGACAGTTGACGATTCAGACAGAAAACCGTTATCTGGATAAACCCCTAAAATTGTACGAGAACGTACTTGAAGGAGAGTATGTTACCTTAATTATAAAAGACGAGGGTTCTGGTATTAAGCAACAAGACCTGAATCGAATATTTGAGCCCTTTTATACTAAGAAAACAATGGGCCTAAGTGGTACGGGCCTTGGGATGGCTGTTGTTTGGGGGGCTATTCAGGACCACCATGGATATATTGACTGCCAAAGTGAGGTAAATCAAGGCACGGTATTCACACTCTATTTCCCGGTATGCCGCGACGCCCTCACAGGCGAAGTTTACCCCCCTGAATTCAACGACTTAAAAGGTAATAGTGAGACGATCCTTCTTGTCGACGATGTCAAGGAACAGTTAGAAATAGCCTCTATGATTCTTACCAAATTAAATTATAGAGTACACACGGTTTCAAGTGGTGAAGAAGCTCTGTTTTTTCTTGAGGATAATGCTGTAGACCTTGTCATCTTAGACATGATAATGGAACCTGGGATTGATGGACTGGAAACCTATCAGGCAATCATTAACAAATGGCCTGACCAAAAGGCCATCATTGCCAGCGGCCTTTCCGAAATAGGAAGATTAAACGAAGCGTTGCAGCATGGTGTGAAGTCGCACCTTAAAAAGCCCTATTCCATTACTAACTTGGGCCAACACGTTATAAAAGGGCTTAGCAACAACTAGAACTTTAAAAAACAAAAGGACTCTTTCACAAGGTAGATTTGATTGCGACTTTCCGGGTTGGTTCCATTTGCTGTTGTACGTCTAAAACTGGACGCAAAACACACTATATGAAGCTGAAAGGTCGAGGGCTTCTAAAAATCCTGTAAGGATTTTAGAAGCCCTCCTTTATACTGACACCCTATTCCACACAACGTTTTTTTCTGATCATTACCTCTCACACAACCAGTAAAAACTATACCCCGAAATCACCAGATTATTTTTGAAAATATCTGGGTTTTCGCCACTATACGCATCAACCAGCTGCCGGTATTGTGCCCCCCAGCTGCCGATTTCTTCCAAATTCAAAGACTGTGGTTTATTGCTAAAATTAGCAACCACCAGGACTTGTTCATTGGGTTTTTGCAGGTGATACCTGCCAAATACAAAAAGGTGCGGGTTATCGACTTCAATGAGCTCACGATTGTTGAAATCAGCGAAGGCATCCATTTCTTTCCGAACCGCAATCATCCTTTTTAACGCGCTGAAAATTTCATATTCAACAGCTCCAGGCACATTCCTACGGTCTGCTTTATCCCAGTTGATTGATGGTCGATGTACCCAACGGGTGTCCCCTCTTTTATAGGGATCATCACGATATGTATCGTCGTTAAGGGTGCCGATTTCATCACCATAGTACAGCAGCGGAATGCCGCCAAACGACATAATCATGCCGTGTAGCAGCAGAATCAACTTGATCGAATCACCGATCATTTCGTTGTCCCCTGTTTCAAGCGCGTACTCTAGCCCAACCAATGATGAAAGAGAGCCTGAAATACGAGTGTCACCGGTCTTGGCATTTTGCCCAAAGGGGAGTCCTCGCGCGTGGGAGTCGTCGAACTTTCCAGTAAAATAATCGACTAAAAATTTCCGGTGCCTGGCCGGTTCGTACTCGCAGAGCAGGATGTCCCGGTCGTCAAATCCCAGCCCGATATCATCATGACAACGGATGTAGTTGAGCCAAGTGGCCCGATCCAGTTTGACTGGCAAATTCTTGATCCCCTGGTTCAGCAGGCGAGCATTTTTTGTCGCGACTGCATCCCATAGCAATGCCATAAAGGTTGCGTTGTAGGCGATCTCACATTCCTTGGCTATGACCGCATCCTCACCAAAATATTTGATCACCTCAACTGGCGCGACAATCGCCTCTGCGATAAAGACCACTCCCGGTGCGGTAACCTGACAACAGTCTTTCAAAAGCTGCAGGATCAAATGGGCTTCACGCTCATTCTGGCACGTACTACCTATTTTTTTCCACAGAAATGCCACGGCATCCAACCGCAGGACATCAGCCCCCTGGTTGGCCCAGAAGAGGATGATATTGAGCATCTCGATAAAGACTGCCGGGTTGCTGTAATTGAGATCCCACTGAAAATCGTTAAAAACAGTCATCACCCAGCGGCCCATCTCTTCGTCCCAGGTAAAATTGCCAGGTGAAGTTTCCGGGAAAATTTCAAGCATACTCTGTTCAAACATATCTGGGACATTACGATTTTCGAAAATGTAGTAATACTCCTGATATTTCTTGTCTCCAGCCCTGGCACAGGTCGCCCAGTAATGTTTGCTGGAGGTGTGGTTGACGACTACATCGAGTACCAGCAGGATGTCACGCTCTTTCATTTCTTCGGCAAGCTGCACTACATCCTCCAGAGTGCCGACTTCCGGATTAATCTCGCGAAAATCACTGACCGCATACCCACCGTCACTGCTCCCTTCTGGGCAACACATAATCGGCATCACATGAACCATGTTAATGCCCAGCTCCTGGAAATAGTGCAGACGCTCCTGCAAGCCCTTCAGGCTACCTGCAAACCCCTTACAATAGAGAGCCATCCCTACCCATTGCTGACTGAGAAACCAGTTGTAATCCTTTTCCCTGGCCAAATCGAGCTGACGTAACTTTTCCGGGCGCCGGATATATTGTTTGGCCATGGTTTCGACCAGCTTCTGAGCTTGCTCGGCAAAATCATCCCGGTCACCGTAGAGCCGTTGAAACAGCGAGTGGATTGCATAAAAGTTTGCCCCCAGACGGGTGTAAAAATATCTCAGGTCCTGCTCGGATATTTCCGGCTTAATGCGGTTAAGAATGTCATTTAGAAGCGTATGGGATATCTGTTCGTACACAAGCTACCTATAAGATTGGTTGTTTATACTATCTTGTTGGTTTCTCAATCACAGCAGTTAAAAGAAGATATAAACTCCTCATAAAATAAAGGGTTACTTGTAGTTGCACCTCGTAAGCTGATGACTTTGCCTGCGAACCGCTGCGCGCGGCGAAGTGTTTCTGCAACCGACCATCCAGCCAATAGTCCATGAATATACACTGCGCTGAAAGCGTCACCTGCGCCAACAGTATCAACCAGGTGATCGACTTTTTGCGGAAGCAACGAATGAAATTCGCCGGTGGCAGTTCTGATCAGGGTGTCTTTTCCACCACGCGTGACTATCACCTGTTCCAGTTCACAGGTAGCTTGCAGTTCTGCCATCTGTTGCCTGATATCTGTTGCCGGCTCTGCGAGCAATCGTAGCTCCCCCTCATTCATTTTAGCCCACGTGGCATTTCTTAAGCAACCAAAGACCTCATCTCGCTGCCACCAGGGTGCCCGCAGGTTGACATCCAGAAAAATCCGTAAACTCTCATTGCGAGTAATCTCCACAAACGAATCCCGGGCAGTCTTGCTTCGTAAACCAAGGGTTCCATGATAGAGAATTCCGCCAGTGGCTGTTGCCAGCGATGTATCTGCAGAGATAAAATCATAGGCACTGTCTGCAATAATATCGTAGCTCGGTTCACCGTCATTAATCGTCACTTCAACTCGACCGGTCGGGTGATCTGCATCAACCAAAACCGCTTCGGTGTTCATTCCCCAGTTACGCATCTCCTGTAAAATCATCTTGCCGTGATCATCATTTCCGACTCGGGAGATACACAAGGGGTGATCACCAAAAGCCTGCAAATGCCAGGCAACATTGAACGGCGCACCACCGAGAACCTGCTCCCCAGTTGGAAAACAATCAAAGAGGACTTCGCCAAAAACAAAGAGGTCAGTTCGGTTTTTTATCATACTTTCAGCAACGCTCCTATCTCGGGGGTAAAAAACTCGGCACCTTGGACGACCCCAGCGCTGTAATTGCCCCCCAGGGGAGAGCTTTCCTGCCTAGCCAGGTAAAGTGAGTCCTCACAGCCGTTCTGTTTAGCCAGCTCCAACGACTGTTGTTTGATCTCCGTCTCAGCGTTGGCCACCAGAATAGAACGGATCGAGCTGATAAGTACCGGCAAGTCGTTGCCGCTATCCCCAGCAAAAATGATCTCTTGAAGACCATATCCCAACTGCTGTTGTAGGAATTCGATGCCGTGCAATTTTGTTGCGTTGCGCGGCAAAACATCAAGTAAACCAACTTGCTCCTGTTCATCGATGCTCCAGATCAAACTGGCGTCAACATCCAGCTGATCTAACTGCTGCTCAACGCATTTGAGGATATTGTCTTGGTCTACGTTCAACGGCAGGTAATAGCTTAACTTAAAATCGTTTTGCTTGCTCTTTTCTTGCAAGGCTAACTCCGGAATCCCTTCGAGCGCCTTGAGGAGTTGACCATGTGTTTTGCCCCGCCAGTCTGCAGCGATCTGTGTTTGCCAGGTGAGCATTTCCGACCATTGGCTCTGATCCCTCCTGTAAATTTTTGTGCCAACATCAGTAATGGCATAATCGGGGTTGGGTAAATCGTAATCAGCAATTGCCTGGTTAACTAATTGCAAATGACGCCCAGTAACGTACACCAGTGTAACTTGAGGCAATCCGCAGAGTTGGTGGAAGCGCTCCTTGCCATCCGGGTGCTCAGGCTGACGACCGTTGGGGATTATGGTTCGGTCCATGTCTGTGCAAAGAAGCAATCTATGCATCATCATCGCTCTGGATAGCTTCCCGAGGATCTTTGCAGCTGCCGAAAAAATCATAATACTCGATTGCTTCAAGAACCCCCGCAGCATACGGCTGTTGAGAAAAATAGATCCGCTCAATATCAATCAACTGCGATAGCTCTTCATGGTGCCGGTTAGCAACCACCGCCGCCAGAGTATTGCCGCGCATCATGTCCTCATCGGCACCTGATCCACCAACGACGAAAACAGCTTCCAGCGGGATAGTCAGCCGTTCGACAACATAGCGTAAAGCCATCCCTTTTGAGGCCCGCAGAGGAAGAATATCAAAAAATTGCCCAAACGCGGTTTGCACAAAAACCGCCTGTTCTTCCTGATGCAGTAACTGTTTTATATCTTCGATATCAGCCTTTTCCGGATCGATATAATAACTGAGTTTAAAACGACTTTGCTCAATATTAGGCTGGATTTTGAGCCCGGGATAGTCAGCCAGCAGCTGCTTGACTATGCGCGGTGACCACTGGTAATCAATATGCCGCGCCCAGGCAGTATCGTCGGTCAGCTTTGGCGCATGATAAATCTCGGTGCCGCTGCTGGTGATCAACACATCAGGTTCAGGGATTTTGTGTTTTTTCATCAACTTTAAAGCGGAATTGAGACGCCTTCCTGTGGCAATTATAAAATACCCGCTGGTGCGCTCTTGCCTAATGAGTGCAACCAGCTCTTTGAGTGACTGCTTGTCACCAATCAGGTTCTGGTCAAGATCGCTGACAATGGCACGGTCTCGATACAGACCAGAACGCTGCCGAATCGGTTTGCGCAGCAACTGTTCTGAGCGTTCGGCGATAGGTTTGATGATTGTAAGGTAGCTTTTTGCATGTGCTTCCCACGAATAGTTCTCTTGAACGCCTTGCAACCCCTGTACAGAACTTTTCTGCCATAAATCCTGATCATCGAGCAGTCTCAATAAAGCGTTAGCGATTGTTTCCGGCTCCAATGGATCTATCAGGAACCCGTTCTTACAGTTCATGATAATATCTTGCGGCCCGCCATCTTCAGTAGCGACAATCGGCAAACCACAGGCTGCCGCCTCAATCAAGGTTAAACCAAAGGGTTCTGTAAGAGCCGGGTTAACAAAAATGCCGCCAGAGGCCGCTGCAATCCGGTAAATCATTGCCACCTGATCACGTTGATGGTGCTTAGGCAGCGCCACCTTTCCGTAAAGGTCGTAGCGGTCGATAGCAATTAACAGTTCATGAAAAACTTCCTGCGCCCCCTCTTCGAGATCATCTATGTCGTCACGGTTACCGGCTATAATAAGAAGGTTCGTCAACTCCTGAAGACGAGAGGATTGCCCAAATGCTTCAATAAGAGCGCTGATGTTTTTTCGCCGGTCTGGACGCGACAGAGCCAGGATAATAGGTTTATCAGGATGGTTCAGATGGCGAGTCAGCTCTTTGCGGAGAGGACTTTGCAATTCGGTACCAGTGGATGGTGTGAATTGATTGAGATTGGTTCCTGGTGGTACAACCCGCATTTGATCGGGCTGATAGTGGTTGTACAGTTCATACTGCTCTGCAATTTCCTGACGGGTACTGGTGATGACCCGTTCTGCAGTTGCCAAGGTCTGTTCCTCCGCTGCAATCCGCCGGCTCATGTTAAAGCGGGTTTCTATCTCAGCGGCTTGCAGTCCACTGGCTAAAAGACGACTTCGCTTCACACGGCCAAGAGAATGGCCCGTGTGAATGAGCGGAATGCCCAACAGGCTGGCCAGGTGTGAGCCAACATAACCCGCATCGGCATAATGACTATGAATAATATCTGGATAACTGTTGTTGTCACAAAAATAAGCTGTCAGGTTGTCAGTGAAAATGTCGAGATAGTCCCAGAGCTCTTCCTTGGCCAGATATTCTTCCGGTCCGGCGTCAATACGAACAATTCTAAGGTTGGCTGCAAGTATTTCTATTTGTTTGGCATAGTCTGGCGAGACATTTCCATCAACTACGCGCTGGGTAATCAAGTCCACCTTCTGGATACCGGGCTGCTTGGCTAACGCTTGCGCAAGCTCGACCACATAAAGCGTTTGTCCGCCAGTATCTGCATCACGGCCCAATTCAAGATTTCGCCAACGAATGAGCCCATGAATGCTTAACAGGGCAACATAGAGCCCGCCTACTTGTTGCGTCATTAATCCCCCTTATAATTGCGATACATTTGCCTTTTAGGTGATACATCCGGTCAACAAAGAACAGTGGTCTTTAGAAGATAAAGCCAGGTAAGATGATAATAAATTTCTCCTCTATAAAATCAAGTGTTCCCCATTCAGCGTGTCTCCAGTTCAGGATCCCCACACAGAAAAAATGGTACTAACAGCAACACACTCGAAAATTGCGAAGGTATTGCTGTCAATGGTAAGTGGCTTGTTAGAAAGAAAACAAGGGGACAGAGAAAAACGTGGTGCGTCCTCTATCTTTCTCATTTTTCTCGCTGATTCTCAAGTAGTACAGCGAATTAAAAATTCAGTCCAGCCAGTTGTGCCACCTATCCAAGCTTTTCCGAACCTGAAAAAACCTGTTCCACTCTCAATACTGTTGCAGCATGACCTGGATGCTTTTTCGGATTCCATGTTTTCATATCCTCAAAAATATCCCCCTCTTTGAGGTATTCAATAGCTCCCTTAAGTTGATAGGCCTTGCCCTCATCGGTAATATAAAGAAGAGAGCCTTTGCTTCCTGCGAGAATATTTTCCTGTGTTTTCTGAAAATAATTATCCGCAATCACGATTGCGCCTTCATCCAACTTCTTCACACAGGTAACATAAATAGTGTTAGGGACTCCATCCTCACCTACAGTGGTGAAAATGACAGGTCCCTTTCTTTCGTCCCATGCTTTACTTACTTTTTCTGGTAATACTGACATTTTTCCTTCCTTTGATATTATCGAGATGCTGACCAGGCACGTGTTGCCGCTGACTAAATTACCAACCGACATGCCACGCCGTGGTGCACCAAGACTTCCATTGAAAATTCAAGAGGTTGCACGGTACTCCCGTTGCTTGTTTAATTCAAATATTTTTCAGGATATTGGGAGTTTGAATATGCTCTCACCCGATAGTGGAGCCTCTTTACAGAGCAAAAGAAGAAGATGGACGGCCTCCCTCTTGTCGGAAAGGCATAAGTCCCCTCTTCCCGCTTATGGCACTGGGCTCATACCATTCAATTTTGTATTTACGATCCCAACTCTCCCCAGCGTTGATGTTTCAAGCGGCCTTTTGTGTGGTTAAA
>JAUVLX010000029.1 GCA_030600525.1 Desulfobulbus sp.
TAAAGAGTCATCCAGGTCACGCGGTCAAAACTACAATATGAAACAAAACAAAAGAAGTAGTGCCATAACGCCAGTCGTAAAAATGGTAACATCCTAATATTAAAGGAATTTATAACTCGAAGTCACAAAGTTGGGCTAACCTGAAGATGCGATGCGAGATGTTCAAGTTATTTACGGACAACTCCTAAGTATCGAGAAACAAGTCGAAACAAACATTGAAGACTTTTCAAGAATATCTACACCAGCACAATTACGCATTAAATACGGACCCTTACAGCTGCCAGCAGGAGCAGGACTAGTAGAGAGTTCCCTTCGCGGTTGACTTCTTTCTTTTGCTACATTACTTACAATATCAAATAATACTCAAGGAGCACCCAATGGAAAAAATTAAACCATTCTTGCTGACTGCAACCATCTTTTTCCTGTTTTGTATCCCCTCTCTCCATGCAGCATCCATGGATGTATTTGTCTCTATCCCACCGCAAAAATGGCTCACTGATCATATCGGCGGTGACCGTGTCACCACCCATGTTTTAATCAACAAAGGGCAAGATCCTCACACCTTTGAACCTTCACCCGTGCAGATTGCCAAACTGGCCAACGCCAGCCTTTATTTCACGACCGACATGCCTTTTGAAAAAATGATTGTCAGAATCCTGCAGAAAAACAGCACCACCTTGCATATCATCAATGCTGCAGAGAATATATCAAAAATCCCTATCCAGGTGCGTCACGACATGCATTCGCACCACGATCATGGAAACAAACAGCAGCAAAACCTTGACCCCCATATCTGGTTATCCCCAATCAACCTCAAGATTATGGCCCACAATATTGCCGTAGCTTTAGCAACTGAAGACCCTACAAATACAAAACTGTACGAACGCAATCTCGCACAGGTCATAGAAACACTTGATGGCTTACACGGGAAGCTGCAGAAGCTTCTTGCTCCTTACCAGGGGGAAACCATCTTTGTCTTCCACCCATCTTTCGGCTACTTCACTCACACATACAATCTGCACCAAGAAGCCGTTGAAGTTGCAGGTAAGACACCGACCCCAAAACAACTAGTTGCAATCATACAAAAAGCAAAAAAAGAAAAAATACGAGTTATTTTTGTACAACCGCAGTTTGACACCAAAAGCGGGGCAGCAGTTGCTGCTGCCATTTCAGGACGGGTAGTGCCCCTGGATCCTTTGGCTGAAGACATCATCGGCAATCTTCTTTTAATGGGTGGATCCATTGCTGAAGCACTTGACAAGGAGCAGCCTTAACAAGGAAAAAAAGGACATTAAAACGTTTCCACGCGTTGTCCCCGAAGGACGATTTCTCGTATTTCTCCTATCATTTTCTCTTCCTGCTTCATCGCACCTTCCATTCGCTTAAATACGGGATCATCCTCACCTACAAGCCTCACGGTTTTTTGCAACAGAATCAACCCCTGCTGGAGATGTTGCTCTAACTCCGCCAGGACGACCTTACGTCTTTTCTGCTTTTGCTGTTCCGCATCGATAACCGGGAGCAAACGGCCTATCGACACCTCCACCAACACATCCCTTGGCATTCCGTACTCGTGCGCTACTTTTTCAATTGAAATAAGAGATTTACGACTCAAGACAAGGGTCTTCTGGCGTCGCTCCCTACTCGCACGATCGTACCTTTTCGCCTCATTGGCAACCTGGGATAAGATATCACGATCTTCAACAAGCTGATCAAACAGCGTTTTCTGCTTTATCCCTAGCAGCGCTGCAGCAAAACTCAATAGTTTTATTATCTCAACCGGTAATTTAAAAGTCGCCCTGATGGACTGCTTTCCCTTTAACAAATCGGCAGAGAGCCCCAAATCTGGGAATTCCGATGTCATTTTATGTTCTCCTGAACCACAAATTTACTGATTTTTAAAAGAAAATAACTTTCAAGCATTACCTTGTCAAATATTTTGAAAAAAGTAATGATTCATTCTTTTTGCATTTTCATTCATTACGCTTGACACTGGCAGAACAGTAATTACTTTTTCAACATGCAAAAAAGCAATAACTCTCAAAATACAATTACATACAAGAGGAGAGAACACATGTGGGCACGAATGAATGAACTTGAAAGAATGTTAAACAACATGGACATTTTTCGTTCCAGGCTTGGTAGCGCCTTTCAGGATTTTGACCAACTTGCTGAGCAAAGATATCCCAAGACAACAGGCGACAACTACCCAAGAACCAACCTGAACGATACTGGTGACAACCTGGAGGTAATGGTTGAGGTCCCAGGGGTATCAAAGGATAATATTAATGTCAAAATCCAGGGGAATTATCTTGAACTCAGCGGCAAACGGACCAATGAAGTCCCCGAGGGGTATACAGTTCACAGAACAGAAAGGGAAGCACTCTCTTTCTCCAGAAGCTTCACTCTACCGTACGAAGTGAATGCTGATAACGTGAAAGCTTCACTCAATAACGGCATCCTCACCATGACACTGCCAAAATCAGAAGCTGCGAAACCAAAACAGATCGCAATCAGCTAAGCAAAAACACTTCCCAAGAAATGGTGCAAAGGAGTTTAATAATGAGCGAAAATAAAGCATTAACACCCAGCAACAAAAGTGATGTCAAAGCAGCCAGACAGCTGCCAATAATCACTCCGGCAGTTGATATCTTTGAAAATAAAAATGAAATCCTGCTCCATGCAGATATGCCTGGTGTACAGAGAGAGAACATTACCATCAATATTGACAACGGTAAACTGTACCTCTCAGGCTCAAGAACAGTTACTGATTCGGGGGCTGCCAGGTGGCGAGAATTTGGTGCAGCCGAATACAGTCGTACCTTCTCGGTACCGCAATCAATAGATGTCGCTAATATCAAAGCACACCTGCAGGATGGCGTACTGCAATTACAATTGCCGAAACTGGAGACTGCCAAACCAAAGCAAATCAAAATTACTACCGGATAATGACATTCAAAACACGACCAATGAAACTGAAGCCGATATAATCTGGGGAGAGACAGGCACTTCCAAGCGGGAACACTCTTCCCTCCCAACCAAAGGAGGCAACCATGGAACTGAAAAAACTTGCACCATGGAACTGGTTTAGCAAAGAGGAAAAACAGGAACGTTCAGTGCCTGTCAACAAAATACCTGGTGATCGGGGGCTAGCCACAAAAGACATGGCTTCCTTTCCGCATAGCGTTGAAGGCCTGTTCAACAATTTCTTTGGTAATGCCTTTAATGAATTAACCACTGCCCACGGATCTCACACTCCACTGGGGGCCTATGGGCTGCTCAAGCCACAGGTTGATTTACGGGCAGAAGATAAACAGTATATCCTTACAGTCGAAATTCCCGGTGTCACGGAAAAAAATGTTACAATCGACATGGCTGACAGTACCATGACCATTACGGGTGAAAAGAAACAAGAAAAGGAAACCAAAGAGGAAAACTATTACCGAATGGAAAGGAGCTACGGTTCTTTTCAGCGCGTACTCTCCCTGCCCGACGATATTGACCAGGACAATATCCAAGCAAACTTTAAACATGGCGTACTAACGATCACCATGCCCAGGCAGCAGGTAATTACCCAAAAGGCCAAACCGATTGAAATTACAAGCTCCTGAGATTGATTCTCTGTACAAAAACCTTTTAAAATAACAACGCCTCTCCAGATATCACTGGAGAGGCGTTGTTATTTTGTAAAAAATTAAAAGTTTGGCCTGACAACACCTCCCGAAACCCCTCAGAGAGCCGATCATGAGTGATGCTGTAATCCGTGAAAATGACGATTAAGCAGGTTGGCTGAAAAAAGGAATAAGGGAGTGATTCCGTGGTGCCAGAAGAGGGGTTACGTTTTGTTTATGATGAATTTTCAGGTCCTCAGCGACTCTTTGGGAATAGTAAAGATTTCAAAACCAAAAAAGGGTATGTTGATTACACGTTAAAGCAAATCACCAGCAATCAAAGCCAGAACACTTTTACCTCGTGAAATTGATGAAAGATAATAAGAATCGTAGCCCTTCCCAAAAGAAAAAAAAGAACCTCTCCTCGTATACGATTGAGAAAAAGGATACGCTTCTTGCCAGCCTTCTTACCAATATACCCCATAAAAAACGAAAAATTCTTAAGGCAGTTCTCAAGGATAGGCAAGTGTCAGTCGATGGAGAAACTGTCACCCAATTTGACCATGCTCTTCTTCCCGGACAACAGGTTGAAGTGCTTTGGGATCGAATTATACAGGAAAAACATCCTCGCGAGCTGAACATCATTTATATCGACCAGGACCTTATTATCATTAATAAACCTGCAGGGCTGTTAACCATTGCCACAGACAAGGAAAAACGCAGAACAGCCTATTCGATGCTGAGCAATTACGTTAAAACTGAGGATCCAGAGAACAAAATTTTCATCATCCACAGGATTGATCGGGAAACATCCGGTCTCCTCATGTTTGCGAGAAGTGAACACATCAAACGGGAAATTCAGGAAACCTGGAACACCACCATCAGTCAGCGAACCTATGTTGGTGTGGTAGAAGGGGCAGTAACTCAACCAGAAGGGACAATCACCTCCTGGTTGACCGAAAGCAAGGCGTTTATCGTCTATTCTTCACAGAACCCGCAGCTTGGGAAAAAAGCGGTTACCCATTACAAAATGGTAGAGGGAAACAGCAATTTTTCTCTGCTGCAGATTAATCTGGAAACAGGCAGGAAACACCAGATCAGAGTACATATGCAGGATATAAAACATCCTATCGTCGGTGATAAAAAATATGGCTCAAGTTGCAACCCCCTCGGACGTATGGGGTTACACGCCCAGGTGCTTGCCTTCACCCATCCAAGAACAGGGGAAGCACACCGTTTTGATACAGGTATACCAAAACAGTTCTTGAATAAATTTCATCCTAAGAAATAAAAGTGACGGTTTTAACATCCACTGGTTTGCATTACTTTTTACAACTTTTTAGACCTGTACTCAGTTGCGTGAGACAAATTCGTTGATTTAAGAGCCGTCGACAAAACAAGAGGAACCCTTTAGATATAGAGGGTTCCGTAGAGTTTGGTGGGAGCGTGGAGTGAGATTCTCGCGCTACTCGACCATCCGAGAATCAGTGTGAGATGAATGCATCTGCATCGTCTCTTTGACTGTGCGTGATAATTCCGACATCCCAAAAGGTTTTTGTATAAAACTACTTTTCCCCTTGCGGAGCAGAGGCTTGGCCTCGCTATCCATTGCATAACCACTTGAGATAAGGATTGGTTTTTCTGGGTACTTCGCCCTTATACGTTCAAACGTCTCGCGCCCTCCTAATCCAGGCATGACAAGATCAAGTATGACAAGGTCAACTTCGCCACCTTGGTGTTTCAGTACATCTAGTCCTTGCTCGCCTCCTTGAGCAGTTATTACTGTATAATCGAGACCTTCAAGCATAGCTCCAGCTACATCAAGGATCATTTGCTCGTCATCAATCAACAGAACAACGCCTTCACCTTGTTCGAAATCGGCTTCAGGCAATTCTTCACGGACGACAGCTTGCGCCGATACGGGGAGATAAACCGAAAATGTAGTGCCGACACCGACCTCACTTTCTGCCACAATAAAACCATTATGGTTTTTAATAATTCCGTAGGCAGAAGCAAGCCCAAGTCCGGTACCACGCCCTCTCTCTTTTGTTGTGAAGAAAGGATTAAATATCTGATTAAGGATCGACGCCTCTATACCGGTACCATTATCAGTGATCGAAATTTTACCATAGGAACCGGAAGGCTGATTATAAGGTTTGGTTTCACTCTCCTCTAAAAAGAGCATTTCAGTTCTGAGTTGAATTTCTCCACCCGAACTCATGGCCTGCCAGGCATTCAGAAAAATATTCAACAAAACATGTTCGATCTGCTGACGATCAACGTGTACAACCACATCATGATTGTCCGACATATTTACAATACGGATATCTTTTCGTGTCCTGCCAAACATGGATGCGCTGTCTGTCACCAGGTCAAACAGGCTGGTGGGTTTGGGGTTGTACTGCCCCCCGTGCGATTCCGAGTAACTGCTGGGTCAAACTTTTTGCTTTATCAACATATTTCTCAATTTCGCTTATATACATGTGGTTCTGATCTGTAATTTTCGGATCAGCTGCCACAAGTGAAGCACGCCCCTGCACCCCCATCAACAAATTATTAAAATCATGAGCAACTCCTCCGGCCAGTGTTCCAATAAACGTGGATGTCCCCTACTGTTCACGGAAGATTATTACTTGATTGAAAGGGCCTCTTTGGTTCCAGTTAATTACATTGTTGGGGTCTTAGCTACCTAGGAACATTTTTTGAAAAATATCATGGAATGAGAAGGCTGGATTACCACTCCAATGCTCAACAGCAATTACGTGTCTCATTTTTAGAGCTCCATCAAAACTATCTATACCCTCTTCATAAAAATGGAGCGGTATACTCTCAATTTCTTTCATTGGTTTTCTAAGGTTTTCATCCATGTTTTTTTGAGCTAGGACCATTTTTTCACTTTTGCTGAGACTGCTGTCAGCTGCAATCTCATCTAAGCTTGATTTCCCATCAGGCTTTTCGGGGTGATCACCATCAAAAAAATCATTTTGGCTTGGGATTTCACCAGGCACTGCTTCAAATAACTTATTTACAACCTGAACATGTGACAATCTAGCGACCTCGCAACTTATGTGCTTATCGAAAAACTTAATTGCCTCTACCGTTCGGTCAAATGAATTAACATCTAAATACATGTGCTGTTCTGTCGGTAAATAAAAAGAACCGATAACTATTGGCCTATGTTGCTTTGGAATATCGTTGTAAGACGATTTGAATTTAATTTTTTTAGCTTCAGCATGATAATTCCACACCCACCGATTTAGGTTTTGATCAAAATCCATACATTTCATTTCGGTGAAGACACATTCTATTGTCTTTTTACATGATAAATCATAATGAATTCTGGCAAGTTGAAATGGCTCGCCAGTCATCGTGGCCAAAAGTGGTTTCTCATTTTCGCCAATATTAAATTCCTTTGGCCATGTTTTTATAGACTTCCGCTTTTTATTGCGGCTGAATAATCTTTTTATTTTTTTACTCATTATTTCCTTTTTCCTTGCAACATAGTCTGTGCCCCAACGACCTGCATCACCAGTGACCCACCCAAGCATGCCGCGTCAGCGCCGCCACGCTTCTTGCCGTCTGGTGAATGCAATGGTTCGGCTATTTTCTATTTTTGTCGGCCTGTTCAGAATGCATATGACCCCATTTATCATTTATCGCCGTGACCCCATTTATCGCCGTATCGCCGTATCGCCGTGTTCGGCATTTTTTGCCGTTTGATTCATTGATGGCGAGAATTTTTATAAATATGTCCCCTTCCTGTGACCACTCTTTTAAAATAGCTTTAACTGGACTGATGCTGTTTTTTTCTCATTTATTCTTTTTCGCTGGGGAGCCCAGCCTTTCTTTATTGCGATGCGCGATACTGAACCTGCCGCCCAGTCACATCCTGTGCTTGTTTTGTATCCTTTTTCGTTGAGAAAAATAGTGATTTCTTTTTTAGTATGTCCTTTTTCAAGATACTGTTTGATAAGAGAAACCGCTTCCCCGAATTGTTGTTTATATCGCTTGGTAACTGACAAAGAATTTGATTCTGGTTTGTTTGCCTTTGCCATATTTTGGTATTCTTGAATTTTCTTCTGCTTTTCTTCCAAATTTAGTAAATAGACATCCTTCATCTCATCATAAACAAGACAATTCGATGTACAACGGGCTTTGAAGATATTATTTTCGCAATTGCATGAAAAAAGGATATCACTACGATGAATATAATTGATGCTTGACTTGGTACTATGGCGAATTTGTGATGCTGAACTTGAAGAAATTTTGGAAAGGACATCGACACAGTAACCTGTAAGCCAATCCCGATAAATTTCCGCTGTAAACCCGACACGCTTACACCAAGAAGCGAGAAAGAAGGTTATTTCCAGGCGGTTCGGTCTCTTAAGGCTATCATCTGCAAATCTATCAAAAAAAGGACCATTCTCAACGAGATCCTGAATACAGATAAAAGGTGCACTCTTTTTTTCTTTTACAACAATATCCATTAGTTTCTGTAAATGCATTAGCTCTCCATTCTCGAATACAAGCAATTTTCCTTATCATCCCGCCGAACGTGAACATCTGCGGCTTGTCCGTAGAATGTTTTTGTTGGGAAGTTTTCCTTAGAAGCCCCATTTCACCCTTAAAAAGATGGATTTAAGGCAGTATAAAGAGTTCTTTTCAATCCATTTGCACCTTAAGTCAACGTGTTAGTTTGGTCCGACCCCGTCTGCATACGACCGCACAGTGCTTTACTCAATAAAGACACGGTCAAAAAATTCGGGGCCAAAGCGTTACTAATGAAACCGCTTACGATCAAAATTTTGATTAAAGAGGTACGCAAAATCCTGGATGCCATTGCAGATGGAGAATGAGCACAAAAGTCTATTCAGACATGAGGTGTTTCGGCTCAACGCCAAGGAATGCTGCTATATGAAAATGAAGGCATGTATTTAATATATCGACCTTTTGAGTATCTTTCGAAATTCAATAAATTAATCATCTATGGGCGGACATTAAGTAGTGTTTGCTTTAGACAGGCTCAAATTATTCCGCACAACGGTTATGACAGTTTGCCACATAAACAAATGTCCTTCATCAAAACTTTAGTAAGTGTACAAAATTTTTCTTGATTAAAAAATCTTCATTTTTGGTTTCTGGTTGATATGGACCACCTCTTTTGGTTCATATCAACCACGTTCACGATTTTAGTCCTCCCACCTTTCCACCCGATTGTCCTCCACTTATAGCTATTGCTCTTTCTAAATCATTTTATGATTTGGTGGTTCGCATTTTGCAATATTAACGGATAAAGGAGTAGTTAAACATACATCTCTTAGCCCGGATTTCTCATCAGTTCAGGCGGCGTCAGGTTCAAAGTAAGTAAAGTATCCAGTTTCTGCATGACAATTTGTTATACGTAAATGGAGATAAGCATATGCCAAACCTTATATTGATACTTTTATCAGTTTCTTTGTTGGTTGGTTGTGCAACGCAATCAAAAGACAATACGGTTCACAATACGAATCAAATTTCTCCGAACAATTACGCAATTAATCAAGCGGATTCATCACCTTGCAGCACTTCATTGCAATACTTGCAATTTCAATACGATACAGATCAAGCAACCAGAAAGGCATTCGATAAGGTTTATGCCGGCTTAACAGACCTCCCGGCAGGGTATCAGTACAAAGAATCCTCCACGAATCCATGGAAGGCTGCGGGCAACGGAAAGGAAATGAATCGAATGATGGTTGACATGTTCCAAGACTGGTGCACGGCCCTTCCGGAGATCAAAGGTGATTCAGACAACGCTCTTGATCCCATTTTGTATTTTGCATGGATATATTACCAGAATCCTGCAGGTCAGGACTTTGTTCAGGGACGCGATCCATTGTCTCCGCGCACCCCCTTGGAAACAGGGCCGACTTTTCTTTCCAAATGGAATGAAGAATATCGGAACTATATGAACAGCAAAGAATCGGCAAAACTTATCCATGAATGGGTCGAAGACCCGCGCATTGAGATTAATGACTACGAAAAAACAACGGCAACGGATTATACAAGTTGGAACGATTTTTTTGCCCGGAATTTACAAAGCGACAAGGATGGCTCTTACCCCAGCCGTCCGGTGACCATGCCAGAGCGAGACTATGTGATCGTCTCCCCAACGGACTGCATCATGAACCCTCTTGTTCAGCAGGTGAAAAAATCTCCACATACCTACGAACGTAGCTACATCGAAAATCCACTCCAACTTGATACGGTGCTTGATGTAAAGAATATCCCAATTTCAGTAAATGACATGCTCGGAACGGTGCCGGAAGACGTAAAGGAAAAATTTGTTGGCGGCAGCGGTCTGACATGCGTGTTGATGCCGAACACCTACCATCATTTCCATTCGCCTGTAGATGGTACGGTCATCCATGCGGAAGTAGTCAAGACCGGCACTCCTGGAACACCCGGCACTTTCGGTTATCCTGATTTCCCCAACTGGGTACCGTCGGACGGAAACGTCGGACGGCCGGGAACTGATTTCAGTCAGTTTCAGGCTTTTCAGCGCGGCGTCATTGTCATCAAGGTGGAATATGAAAATTTACCGAATGAAAAACCGGAAAAAATGACTGGCTATTTAGCCTCGATTCCAGTCGGGCTAAACTCTGTCGGTTCAGTAGTGCTGAACACCTGCGACAGCAAACATACCGATTATGTCAACTGTTTCGATGTTGGCGGGAATGTACAGAAGGGAAAAACTAAATTGGGCAACTTCTTTTTTGGAGGCTCTCTCAATATTCTGCTCTTTTCAAAAGGAATGATTTCTCCAGCCGTTCAAACTCGGATGGGCAACCAAATTGGCGTGATCAACATTGGAACTGCTCCAAAATCACCTTGGTCCTTGGACTAAGGTGTAGCCAACTGCTGGCCACGCAAGCTGACGCTGCTCGTCAGCGGTGCGGTGATCACGTTTCGTGCATACACCACACTACCCGCGTCTCTGGGCAAAGTGTCTTTAGGCTGGTAGCACTTTACTAACGGTTACCTCTACTTTTTGGCGTCAAATAGGCCGAGGCAACCATAAGTTAAAAAAAGGAAAAGGAGGAAAACATGTCATTCAGTTCATATCTCGTAGGAACGTGGGAAAGGAGATTTGGTGTTGGCACTACTCTCCAAATCGTTAACCCCACTCTTGATGATGTAGAGGTCCTTGTCGCATTTCTTGACGACAATGAAAAATGTCTCAAAATTATAAAATCAGAACTTAGTCCAAATGACATGTGGGAGGTCCCTGTACCTAAATTTAAGAAGAAAAAATTTGGAGTAGTTAAAATAATTTCCCACAGAGACCATGAAGCTACACTTGGAATCGTCGGTTTCCAAAGGCATATTTTGGCAATCCCCAAACCCGTAGAAATAGCTTTTTCTGAGGCCCCATTAGCAGCTATTCCCAAAAAGTATGCACAACCTGAACTCAAAAGATTATTGGACAGATGTCCATAACTGTAGGGGCTGGATAATAATGCCGTTAGCTCTAACAAATGTGATCCGAGGGCTCTCGGATCACATTATATGTTACTGGGAGTCTGTCGGATAATAGGATTTTCTTCTCAGATTAAGGCATTTTCAGGAAATCAAGCACAGCCATATAACTGATATCGGAGTCTACGCTTACATGCGAGCATTGATTTTCTATAAATAACGCCGATATGGGGGAAAAGGACATTATCCAACAGGCTCCTGGGCGAAATGAGATAATTCGCTCACATTAACATCAACGGTTGTATTTTCCTGCAGGAGGC
The DNA here is from genome assembly GCA_030600525.1 of Desulfobulbus sp. Lineage (GTDB taxonomy): Bacteria > Desulfobacterota > Desulfobulbia > Desulfobulbales > Desulfobulbaceae > Desulfogranum. Next base: position 11,390 of record JAUVLX010000029.1, read on the forward strand.
CGACAAAGTGGACGCTAAGAAAATACGTGAGAATAACGAGGTGGGCTATGGCGCATGGGAAATTAATCCAGAAAGTGTTCAACATCCCACAAAAGTGACTCGTGCACTCCACCCTGAAATGACAGTCATGAAGACTATGCACGAAGGCAAAATCTCCTATCTTCGTTTCTGGAATTTCTGGGTGCGCGTCGGAACACCTGCCCATGAGCCAACAGAAACCTTTTTTCATAACTACGAAAGCGGATCAAAACAGGTTCGAAATCTCCTGACCGCTATCGGCGTACCCACCGCTTGGCCGCGTACAGAAAAAGAGATCTGGAAAAGAATTGCAACTGTGTGGAGCTGGCTTGGAGCAAATGTGCGCGTCGATGGAGCAACCTATAGCGCCATAACTGCAGCCGACCGGTGGCCATCCATCAACGAGTTAGCTGTATATTTTGCCGATCACGATGAGCTTGTCTGGTCAGCCTGTTTTTCAAAGGCACACCTTTTTGCCGTTTTGCTGGGCCGTATCCTGCCCCGTTGGCATATTTTTATTGCATCCGCCCATCATACCGAAGGCGGTGCTCCTCCAACCGCATCCCATGTCTACGTTGGAATTTATTTAACCGGACGATGGTTTTACCTGGATCCAACAGCCGTTTATTCATACGCTTTTCCGTCTTTTTCCAAACGGCGATCAATAGGCATCTTTAAAACCGTTGACTACCAGCACCCCTTCTCTGCGCGACCGGTTCCCCTCTCTCCTTTAGACAAGGTGCCGTATCTGGAAAAATAAACTTAAGGTGTAGAAGTCGATACGCGATCTGACACTTATATATAGCAAGGTTTAATTTTATCTGACAATCTCTCGGAGAACTAGTTATTCAAGATGTACAAGAATTATGGTTAAATCTTGAAATCCAACCGCAGATTAGCCCTGCCAATGGGCATCTCTTACATCCAGTAAGTTAAGGTTGTCCCAGATAAAAGAATTATCTGGGATGGGAGTTTCGCGGTAGGCATTATACTGTTAGTGCGCAATCCAATTGGTGGATCATACGTTACTTCCATTGCCGTTTCTTTATGCGAGGCAAACGGCCAGATAGTCGCGGAGTTGTCAAGCTCATTCCTTGTACCTCCCTTCCTTTCACCTTATTTATTGCATATTTGAGAACAGATTTCAACTCTTGACGTAATTGCGAAGTATCCTCTTGAAAGACGGTCACCTTTGCACACTCAATTGACGCTTGCGTATATGCTACAACGGCAAGCCAATCTCCATTTTGCTGAGCATCAACTGCACTCCTATAAGCACTTGGCAAACATGAACCTCTGGCTGATAGGCTGTCCGCATATACCGGGGGAGCCAGTATGACAAGGGCAACCATAATGAAGCCCTGTAGTCTACCTATTTCATTCATGCTGTTTCTCCTTATCGGTGTTAAAGTGGTCAGATAAATTACTCCGAAGTTTTGAGACTTCTTCCTGGTGCGTGTAAATAGGAATCGTATCTTTGCTAGATGTGTTATGCGCAACCAAAAAGACGCCTAATACCATTGCTAATATACCAGGTGATGCCGTAACCAAGCTGAAGGTTAATTTCTGCGCACCTAGTTTAAAGTTCGTTTGAGATTTTATGGTATAGAAAGAAACCCCAATACCCAGAAACATTAGCGCTATGCCAGAAAAAAGTCCGACGGACCTTCGGATCGAGCTGACATACATGAAATATGTATAGCTCCTGTACTCTAAGTTACTGCTGTCATAATGGTTCAGGGACTCTTCTCTTAGCCACATTAAATTTTCGGATAAAAACCAACCTATTGCGAACAACACTAAAGTGCTCGTACCCGTGAGAAACCAAGGGATAATGTATTCCCATTCTGATTCCCTTGCTGTTTCTTCATTGGGCTTGCTGAGACCCAGACTTTCATCATCAGAATTGGTTTCAGGCTTAGTTTCCATAGGTTCGATTTCTAAATTTTCCTTATTCGGTTATATTATGCCTAAAAAATTATTATCCAGAAAAGGGATACCATACAGCCGAAACCAGCTTGCAATGGCACTTCGAATGTGACGCCAGTTAGTTTTTAACTGGATATCATCAAAAAACTAGTGAAAAAAAATGACGGACATCACTCATGTTTTTCAATCTCATTGGTATATCAACATTACCATGTAGGAATGATATTCATTCCTGACATATCTGTAAATGGGTAATATTACCTACAGTGGGACCAGGTATACTTAGATTTCAACAGGCTATATTACAATGAAGATAGGTAGGGAATGAAAGGATCGGATTAATTCCGATACTTGGAGAATAATCTATCCGTCATCAATTTCCCGACTGTCTCTTTGGAAAGCAAGGTTAACCTTTGAAAAAAGAAGACAGGTTTTGACTACTTCTGAACATATTCAAAAAAGAAGATCCTTCCAGAGCATCAACGTTCTTAGGTTGCCAAATCAAATCACATTCAAAATGGCAACTGCTCTAAAATGACCTTATTCCTGTTTATACGTAACAAAGTAAAAACCGCATAAAGTGTTATAATGCGGTCATTAACATCCTGTTTTTTCAACAAAGAAAAAGGAGGACACGATGACCGAAACAACAGGTATACGCCAAGACGTACTAACTCCTGATTACCATCCAACCGCCCCATCTCGCTCCAGCTTTCCGGAACCCGCATCCGGGACTGTGCCTTATAAACGCAAGATATTGAACCGCTGGACTACGCGCATAACCGCAAGTGGCCTGCCAGGCAACCGATTAGTCACAGCATACTTGCACGGCAAATATATCCAGAACCTATCATATCGTACCATTGATCATGCAGGCGGTGTCATTCTGGCTTTCATGCATTTTCTCAACAAAGAAAACAGTTCAATATTGGCATTGACGAGGGGTGACATCGGTGCTTTTGTAGAAAGAGAACAAGATCGGGGGCTAAAGACCGTATCAATAATCTCCCACTTGAGGGTGGTCTATGCCTTCATCAACTACCTCGTAGATCATGAGATCGTAACCCCAGAAATCATGAAACCCAAAATTCGCATGCAGGAACCGGACGCACTCCCCAAGGCAATTCCCAAAGAAGATATCGATTGTATTCTCGATGCAATTGCAAGCGTAAGAGATCGAGCTCTGATCATGCTCCTCCTGCGAACCGGTATGCGAATCGGAGAGCTACTGGGGGTGAAGGTAGCTGATATCCTCCTGTATGATCAGAAGATCCTCTTGTACGTAGGCTCGAAGAACTATGAAGGTAGAGAAGTCTATTACAGTGCTGATGCCGAACTGGCGTTGAAGCAATGGCTCCGGACCCGCGACAAAACCAAACGCTATCTGTTCTACGGTAGATCTGACAAACCCCTCAACTATGTATCGGCTTGGAGTGCGATGAGAAAGGTGCTTAAACGAGCCGACCTCTTAGATAAGGGGTACAGCCCTCACAGCCTCAGACACACCTTCGCAACAGACATGATCAACGCCGGCATGCACGTCGAAGTCCTGCAGCAAATCCTGGGTCATCAGGATATCGAGATGACTCTGCGCTATGCACGACTTTCAGATCAGCGAAAAGAAGAAGACTATTACCGAGCCATGGCAGTTATCCAACGGAGAGGAGAATCTGATGAACCTTACCGAGTCAGTACTGCATTACAAAAGGTATTTGAAGAGAAGAAACTACTCCAACCACACAAGAAAAAACTATCTGAATAGACTGCAGCACTTTCTTGGCTGGCTGCCAGTTGCGGTTGAATTGGCAGAGTCGATCCATATCAAGCAGTTCATCGACATCCTGCTGGACAGAAGGCTCGGTCCTCAGACGATTAACGGTCACCTGATTGCCATTCGCAGCTTCTACCGTTATCTCCAGGAAGAGGAACAACGGGAAATTGACAACCCGGTCATCAGTGGTTTATCCCTGCGTCTGCCCAAACCGCTTCCAAGATTCCTTCAGGACAGCGAGGTCGCTGCGTTTTTCGGTGTAATCAGTAAACAGCGTGACTTGGCCATATTCTTGTTAATGTTGCGTTGCGGCCTGAGAGTTGAGGAGGTGGCCAACCTAACCCTCGGGGTTATTGACCACCGTCGCAACCAGATCATGGTGCGGTGTGGTAAAGGTGCCATGGATCGACTTGTTTACCTTTATGACGATGCGGCAGAAGCGTTAGCCGCGTATTTACAGCTGCGGCCCGAGACGGAAGAGCCTCGGGTCTTTCTGGTTGAAAAAGGCCTCTATAAAGGTAACCCCTTATCGGTGAGAGGCATTCAAAAGAGAGCTGAGCACTACTCAGTAAAAAGCGGTGTTCCTGTTAGTTGCCATCAGCTTCGGCATACGATGGCCACAGATTTGCTCAACGCCGGTGCCGACATTGTTACGATTCAGTATCTGCTTGGTCATAGTAAAATTAAGACGACTATGCGCTATGCCCGCCTATCAAACCAGAAGGCCCGTATGGACTATTACCAGGCTATGACCAGGATCATGGAAGTAAAAGGATCGCTGACCTCGTGGAGTATGAGGTGTTAAACCGCTCCACCAGAGACCACCTGTTCCGACGAGCGATTTGGGGGCCCATTCTCACAAGCAGACTCTGACTCCGCTCAGTTCGGAGATAAATCTTGACTTACAAGGAAATAATGAGAAAGATTAGCTGTAGGTAACCATCTAAATCAACAGGAAAAAACGGGGTTGTTACGTATACAAACTGTTTATCTATGTCGGGTATAACCTGCAATCTGACTCGCTTTTATGTTTAGCATTTGCCAAAATTAATTGGCAAATGCCAGATTTATTAGCCGTTGTTCACTTCATCACCTAAAGCTTTACCGGCCTTAAATTTTACTACCGTTTTTGCCGGGATCGTCATGGCCTCGCCTGTTTGGGGGTTCTTTCCTGTTCTCTCTTTCCTGTCGCTGCTTGAGAATGTGCCAAAACCGATAAGAGTGACTTTGTCCTTTTGAGCCAAGGCATTTGTGATTCCTTGGAGTGTAGCATCAAGGGCGGCTACCGCTTGTTTTTTTTCCAGACTTGCTGTTTCTGCTATATAATCTACCAGTTGCTTTTTGTTCACGGACTACTCCTTGTGTTGTGTTATTTTTTGTTTGAACTATTTACCCCAATCATTTGATGATACAGCTGGGGAAAACCATTTGTTAATAATAGCGTCGGGAACTTTCAGCTCACAGGTTTGGCTTGGACATGGGTGATATTCTCCCGATTGTACCATGATTTTTTGAGGTCAGCATACTAATCCGTACTGATTGAAAAGTCCTTTCTTGATGGTTTTCTCTTGAGTGGGGGAGAAGACTTTGAATATTTCATTAAGGTCTTCGGTATTGATATTGGCAAGATGTCCAGGTCCTGCACCCAAAGGCAATCATCCCTGTAAAAATAGATAAAAAATCAGTACCCGATACCATCCAGCATCAAATGCTGAGTTTTCTTCTTTTTTATATTCTCCTGCTGGCTGTTTCTGGGATTGTGGTCACGATGATAGAAGGGAATCTTGCCATTGGTTTTGTCGGAGCAGCAGCAACCATCGGCAATATAGGGCCTGGTTTTGGAGAAATTGGGCCAATGTGAACTTTTGGTAACCTGGCAGTACCAAGTAAAATTATTTTTATTGTCAATATGGTTGCAGGAAGACTTGAGCTTATTCCTTTTTTGGTCATGCTTCACCCGGACTTTTGGAAAGAATAAGCGGTCACATTTGATGAGCGTCGAATTGCACACTATTCCTTTAAAAAAAATGGTCAGCGACCAACCAGACAGAAACTTACCTTGTTCACATCACCGGCGCTGACCAGTTGAAATTTTTCCCAAAACAGCTCGTCGCTTTCGTAAAGGCTGTTTGCAGAGAGTCTTTTCAGAAATTTTGTGCGTTGGGAAGGCCCTCCGTTATACATGGCATAAACGAGTCGAGCCATGGTTTCATCGTCCAGATTTCTTTTCCGAATCTCTTCACGCGATGCATAACGTTTGAGGTAAAGGGCGGCTATTTCACTCCCTGCGGCAGCATTGTAATAAATATCCCATCGAAGACGGTTTAGATCATACAATCCCCTCCACACCCTTTCATTCACCTGCATCAAGCCAAC
>JAUVLX010000124.1 GCA_030600525.1 Desulfobulbus sp.
ATAATGTTTTCCGGTAGCCCGGTTACTGCCCTGGCAAAGTCAAGGTCTTCAATCTCCTGGTGATAGCCAATACCTGCATTATGTACAGTTACAACTGCGCCTGTATGGCGAAAGAAATGTCTGTAACCGCTATTTTCACGCATCATAGCCGGCAGAATTGCAGAGTGTCCATCCTGACAATGGACCACCCATGGAGCATCCTTGCAGAGAATCATCATTTCAAGGGATGCCTTCTGGAGCAGAATATTCATGGCAAAATAATCGTAATGCCCACTCCCCTGCTTCTGCCAAGAGAGTCCCAGTTCTTCCTCGCTGGTATATGTGTAGACCCCCTGTTTATCTCCAAACCGTTCTGCCTCAACCAGGTAGACGCTTACACCGTTTATCAATTGCGACCAGATGGCGACCATCTCCCGGCGTTCCTGTTCGGGATAATCCATGTCCACAGTAAAACAGCTCTCAAACTGACGCCCGCAGATAACTCCAGCTTTAGTTCCTGAGATGGTAAGCGGGCTAAACCCAAACTGTTCAGGATCCATAAAACCGTATCTCGGCAACATCACTCGAACCGAAAATCCCCCTTCTCCAGCAAGGAATTCTGCCAGCTGACGGCAGACATCTTTGACACCTCCAGCTCCGGCAAGGCCGTCATATTCTCGACTCACCATCCAAATAGTGGTATCGGTGTGTATACTTTGTTCAGTTTTCACAGGTGTACTCGATCAAGTATTTTTAACATTTGCTTTCACGGTTTAATCGGCAAGAATGTTACCAAAAAGGCCACCGAAAGTCACCCTGACACCTCAATAAAACGGCCTAGAATCTGCTCCACAAGCTCTACGGGTGTCCTGGTAGCGGTATCAAGTGTCATGTCAGAACCGGATTGATATAAAGGTGACCGTCGGGCAAGCACCTCTGCTACTTCATCCTCGATATTTTGTGATGTCAACGCAGGACGCTGCTTACTACTCGTGTCATCTGCTGCCATACGGCTAAGAATAGTCTCTTTGTCAGCCTGAAGCCAAACAATAAAATGCCCTGATCTCAAGAGCGGCCAAATATCTTCATGCTCAATGGCCCCGCCACCTACGGCAAGCACTGTTTTTTTTTGCCCAGCCATTTCCTGCAACAAGGCTCGCTCAACCGTCCTGAATCCCTGCCATCCACGCTCTGCAACAATTGCCGCCACCGTTTGTTGATTGCGCCGGCATAATTCATGATCAGTATCGATAAAGTGGTACCCTAAGCGCTCGGCAAGGAGCTTACCGATCAACGACTTGCCGGTAGCGCGAAATCCGGTCAAGAGGATACTGTGCATTGTCTTTTTCATAATCATTTTCAGCGTAAAGGAAAACAGAGAGAATCTTCACCAGCAAAATACGGCATTTTTTTTCTTTTCTTTTTCAATGGGTACTCTTAGTGTATTGTTAACTGAGATTTTTTCAAGATTCAAATAAGATAGCCTATGGAATACAAAGATTATTATCAAATATTAGAAGTTTCTCGAGATGCCACTCAGGAGCAGATCAAGCAGGCTTACAGGAAAGGTGCGCGTAAATTCCACCCTGATGTTAACAAGTCAGCCGAAGCCGAAAAAAATTCAAAGAACTCGGTGAGGCTAACGAGGTCCTTAAAGATCCTGAAAAACGAGCCGCATACGACAAGTTCGGCAGCAATTGGGAAAACGGCCAGGACTTTGAACCACCCCCTAACTGGGATGCGGGCTTCCAATTTGGAGGTACAGGACACACAGGAGCAGATCCCACAGGATTCAGTGATTTTTTCGAAACCCTGTTTGGCCGCAGTCAATTTGATAGCAGCCAAAGACATCACACAACCTTTCGCATGAAAGGTGAGGATCAGCACGCCAAGGTTATACTGCACCTCCGAGACGCCTTTCATGGCGCGAAACAAACCATGACTCTAAGCAGGCCCGTTGTTGATAATCAGGGGCATGTGATAACGACCCCGCACACCCTCCATGTTGCCATTCCCAAAGGTATAATTGAGGGGCAGCGCATTCGGCTTGAAGGCCAAGGCCTTCCCGGAACCGGTGGGAGTACCGCAGGGGATCTTTATCTTGAGATTGCCTTTCAGGAAGACAACCTTTTCCACGCAGAGAAACGAGATATTCACATGACCTTGCCCATTACTCCTTGGGAGGCTGCCTTAGGCGCATCGGTAACCGTGCCGACTCTTGCAGGTAATGTAACCCTCAAAATTGCGCAAGGTTCACAAGGTGGAAAAAAATTACGCCTCAAAGGTAAAGGACTCTCCACGGAACGCCAAAAAGGCGATCAAATAGTTACCTTGAGAGTGGTTGTCCCAGAAGCAGTAACAGATGAACAGAAAAAATTATACGCAACCATGGCCGAAATCATGCCCGCAAATCCTCGTCAAAAACTGGGAGTTTGACATGGGAGACATCCAATATTTACAGGGCACCGTACTCAACGAAGAGATGCAGTGCTCCCTAGCCGAAATCTGTCGATTCTGCGGAGTAACAGCAGAACGCATCCATGAAATGGTGGAAGAGGGGGTTATTTCACCCCATGGGGTATCCCCCCGGGAGTGGAATTTTACTACCATTGAAATCAGGCGGGTACAAACAACGGTGCGGCTGCAAAACGATTTGCAAGTCAACCTGCCAGGATGTGCACTGGTACTTGACCTGATTGAAGAGCTTGAAGAACTGCGCTTTCTTAATCGCAGGCATACTTGACAGTACCTGATACACCTCTATTTATTTCGCAAGTGTCCCAAATTCAATATTTTTTCCAACAACTCGACCCGGTTGCCATTGCTCTGGGCCTAGGGTGTGGTCTGCTTCTCACCCCTTTTCTTGTATTACTGTTCCTGGGTAGAGTGCGCAGACAACTCCTGGTCACTCAAATCCGATTTGACAGGCTCAATCAAGACGGGGAGCAACAGCAGACAATCATTGAGAGGTTACGTCAGGAGCGTGATACCCTTCGTCAGGAGTATGAAACACTTGGCCGTGACAATGCAGGACTCCGAGCAAGGTGCTCTGGCATGGAAAATCAGCTTGAAGAACGGGAACTAGTACTGGAAGCAACTCAAAACCAAGTTGAACAAAAATTTGAGCTCTTGGCGAGTGAAATCCTGACCGAAAAGAGTTCACTCATCAACCATCAGCACGAATCGACGCTCAAACTGCTCCTCTCCCCCTTTCACAAACAGCTCCAGGAGTTCCAGCACAAAGTTGACGATGTGTATGACCGTGAGACACGGGACAGGGTAGCCATCACCACCGAAATACAGCATCTCCGCCAACTCAACGAACGGCTCAGCAACGATGCCGTTAACCTGACAGAGGCGCTTCAGGGCAAAAATAAACTGCAGGGCCAATGGGGTGAAATGGTCCTTGAAAAAATTCTTGAAGAATCAGGTCTCCGCAAGGGACGGGAGTATACAACCCAAGTCAGCCTGCTGTCGGAATCAGGGGCTAGACGCCAACCCGATGTAATCGTCCACCTCCCAGGAAAACGAGACGTCATCATAGATGCCAAGGTATCCCTGAAGGCTTTTACCCAAGCCCATGGTGAAGACGATGAAAAGCGACGCCAGAAATACAATGTGAGACATCTTGATTCTGTCAAACGACACGTCACCTCCCTCGCATCCAAACAGTATCATCAGCTGGAAGGTGTCAGCAGCATGGATTTTGTGCTGCTCTTCATCCCGGTTGAGGCCGCATTTCAAAAAACACTGGAAAACGATCCAGAAATCCTGTCCAGGTCCATGCGTAAACAAGTCATTTTGTGCAGCCCCTCAACCTTACTGGCTATCCTCCGGACCATACAACACCTGTGGCGTCTGGATGAACAAAACCGCAACGGTTTAATCATTGCCAAACAGGCGGGGAATCTTTATGATAAATTTGTAGGCTTTATTGAAACATTTGAAGAAATAGGGACACGTTTGCAGCAGTCGCAACAAGCATGGCACCTCGCTAAAAAAAGGCTGAGCAGCGGCAGAGGCAACCTGATAAAAAGAGCTGAGCACCTCAAGGAACTGGGAGTGCAAACAGATCGAGAACTAGCAAACGTCCTCAAAGAATCAACAAACTCACATGGAGAAGAATCATGAAACATATGACTATTACTGCAATTGTCCTGATGGCACTGTTATCGGGTTGTGCAAATATGAACAAAGCCCAGACCGGAGCTGTTGGCGGTGCTGCCGGCGGCGCTCTCATTGGACAGATGATCGGTCATAACACCGAGGCCACATTGATTGGCGCAGCGGTCGGCACCATGCTCGGTTATATCGTTGGTAATGAAATGGATAAGTACGACAAACAGCAGTTAAACCATGTTTATGAACGCGGAGTTTCCAACCAACGTTCAGCTTGGGTTAACCCTGACAGCGGCAACCAGTATGCAGTTACGCCGCAACCTGCTTTCCAGAACCAGACGACTAACCAAGTCTGCAGGAAAGCAGAAATAAATGCAGTTATTGACGGTAAAAATCAAAAAACCTATACCACAGCCTGTCGCGACGCCAATGGTCAGTGGCAGCTGCAATAACAACGAGACAATATCGTCGTATGCTATCCGGAGAATTTGGTGTAGGCACATCCTCACCCATGGAACTTATCGATGTCACCAGCCAACTACAGGACATCATAGCTAAAAATAACATTGCCCAGGGTTTATGTACCATCTTTAATCCCCATACTACGGCCGGAGTCACCATCAACGAAGGAGCCGATCCTGATGTGCAGGACGACATCATTGGCGCCATACGTCGAATTGTCCCCTCCGATTATCCGTATAAACATAGGGAGGGAAACTCTCCCTCCCATGTTATGGCAACTCTGACAGGCAGTTCTGTGTCGCTTTTCGTTGCCCAAGGGCAATTGCAACTCGGCACCTGGCAACGCATTTTTTTCTGTGAATTCGACGGCCCTCGTCAACGGAAACTCACCTGGCAGATTCTGTCAGGCTGATACTGCCGCTCCAATTATCTCCAAGGTTATCTATGCTGTTTGGCCTCAACCGTGCTACAGATGAAAAATCCATCCAGGAATTACTGGAACAATTTTCAAAACGAAAACTCACCGATGTGCTTGTGCCTCGCATGACCGATGATGAAATTAACCAACTCGTCGAACAGCTCATGGGAATAATGCGCAATCATCTCTCTGATGAAGAATACCACAGCCTTTTGCTCGACGATCCCCATCATCGTCATTAATCTTCAGGCCAAGATAACCCTTACCTTGCAGATGCCCCATGCCTCAAATACTTAACCTTCGCGCTTTTCTTGATATCCTTCGCAAAAATGATCAATTACTCATCATTGAATCCGAAGTTGACCCCTACCTAGAAATAGCTGAAATCCACCGCAGAGTTATTGCCAGGCAAGGACCAGCCCTGCTGTTTACCAACGTCAAAGGCTCCTCCTTTCCGGTTGTTACAAACCTCTTTGGCACCAACCTCCGCCTTGAGCTGGCATTTGGCAAAAAACCCGTCGAGTTTGTTCAACGGCTGGTTACCTTTATTGAAAGGGAAATGCCCCCCACCCTGTCTTCACTCTGGTCGGCCCGCTCCATTATCGGACAAGGAATGAAAATCGGGCTAAAGCCAATCAAGCAAGCCCCAGTCCTTGATAACTGCATGCAACCGGCCCGCCTTACTGAACTCCCAATGCTGACTTCCTGGCATTCGGACGGCGGACCTTTTGTCACCCTGCCGCTAGTATATACCGAACATCCTGATGGACTAGGGCATAACCTGGGGATGTACAGAATCCAACGTTACAATGACACCACAACCGGTATCCACTGGCAAATTCATAAGGGTGGCGGCTTTCATTATTACGAAGCCGAGCGACAAAATCGAGCCCTGCCGGTAACATTGTTTATAGGTGGGCCACCTGCCCTCATGCTGGCTGCCATAGCACCACTTCCCGAAAATATCCCAGAACTATTGCTTGCCTCACTCCTGCAGGGCAAAAAATTGGATATGGCGGTTGACCCCATGGGAGGACATCAACTTGTCGCTGAGGCCGAATTTGCCGTAAAAGGTATGGTTCAACCACACCTGCGACAACCAGAAGGACCTTTTGGAGACCACTACGGGTACAATTCCCTGCAACATGACTATCCCGTTTTTCAGACGACCCACCTGTACCACCGAAAAGACGCTATCTATCCGGCAACTGTGGTTGGTCGACCTCGCCAGGAAGATTTCTTTATCGGCGACTTTCTTCAAGATCTTCTCAGTCCCTTATTTCCACTGGTCATGAAAGGGGTCCAACAGCTGAAAACATTTGGTGAAACAGGTTTTCACTGCCTGGCAGCAGCACGGGTCAGTGAGCGTTATCCCAGGGAGGCTTTTGCTGCAGGCTTACGCATCCTTGGAGAGGGACAGTTAAGCCTGACAAAATTCCTGCTCGCCACTGATGGTTCCATTGATGTAAGTGATTTCCCCAGGCTGTGGACCCATATCCTGGAGCGCATTCAATGGGATCAAGATCTTTTTGTCTTCGCCAACGTTTCCCAAGATACCCTTGACTATACCGGACCTTCGGTTAACAAAGGTTCTAAAGCCATGATGCTTGGCCTTGGAAAAGAAAAAAAACGTGAATTGCCAACCGAGTTTTCAGGCACCCTACCCGCAGGCTGCAGCAGGCCACAAGCCTACCTCCCCGGAACACTTGTTGTCCAAGGGATTTCCTATGAAGAAATACCGGAGCTAGGTAAACGACTCGCGGTTCATTCAGGAATCAAAAATTGGCAGGTTCTCATACTGGTTGATTCAACCAGAGAAGCGACGCTCAATCTTCAAGAATTTCTGTGGACGGTGTTTACCCGATTTGAACCAGCGGCAGACATCCATGGAGCCGGACAAACAGTACAACGCTTTCACGTCGGCCTGGAAGCACCTGTTGTTTTTGACTGTAGGATGAAACCTTGGTATACCGATGTGCTGGAGGTTGACCCTGCCACAAAGGCTTTGGTTGACGAAAAAATATCCTCTCTTATACCTGCAAGTTACAGATAATCGTTCCCTCTTGTATTATTATAGTAATTGACATACAAAAAACACTCACCTAGTTAATGTCCAGCCTCGCCTTGAATCATGGCTGGCGACAAATAAACACGCTATCTTATGGAACGACTCCAAAAAATCATAGCCCAAGCAGGTATCGCATCTCGAAGGGGTGCTGAAAAGCTTATCAGTCAGGGACGGGTACGGGTCAACGACCACGTCGTGACACAGATGGGCCATAAGGTTAACCCGGAAAAAGATCGTATCTTCTTTGACGGTAGCCCCATCAACCTAGAGAATAAAATCTATTTACTGCTTAATAAACCCGCAGGGTATGTAACGACCCTGTCCGATCCTCAGGGACGCCCTATTGTCACAGACCTGCTTCCCGAAATCGATGTGAGACTCTTTCCCGTCGGCCGGCTTGATTTGGAGACAGAAGGCGCACTATTGATGACCAATGACGGAGCACTTGGTAACTACGTTCTTCATCCACGCTATGAAATCAACAAAACATATGAAGCAACTGTTAAAGGCCTACCACCTGCTGCCAGCATACAGCGCTTGTCCAGAGGTATAATGATTGAAGGCCACAAAACCTATCCTGCACAATTGCGCTTTCTTGAAAAATCAAAAGCACACTCCAAAATAGAGATTATAATTCATGAAGGAAAAAAACGGCAAGTTCGTAAAATGTTTCAGGCAATAGGTCACCCTGTGGTTCACCTGAAACGGACGGCCTATGGAAATCTTCAATTAGGGAGACTTTCCAGTGGAAAATATCGCACTTTAACTAAAAATGACCTAAAAAATCTATTTTTAGAAAAAATTCCCTTTACAATCAAAAACATACCTGCTTAAGTTTTTTATAGTTGTTAAGTAGTAGTTCCTGTTTTACATTTTCCTCCCAAGCATTTGAGTAGGGAGACTTTTTCTGGATACGTTACTGATAGACTGGGGAAACAGAAATGAATAAATCCGAATTGATCGAAGCATTGGCAGAAGAAATGGATATTCCTATCCGCGAGGCTGCTTCCATTACCAATACTATCATTGATACCATGAGCAATGCCCTTGCCCGTGGCGAATCCATAGAAATTCGTGGATTTGGCAGTTTTGTAGTAAAAGAGTACGAATCCTATACAGGAAGAAATCCCAAAACCGGAGAAAAAATAAAAGTCTCCCCCAAAAAGCTACCTTTTTTCAAAGTTGGCAAAGATTTGAGAGAGCAAGTCAACCAAGAGACAGACTAGGTTCGGTAGGCGACATAAAACTCTCTACTCCATCGACTCGACCGGTACAACTTCACCAACCAAGTCGTAGATGTGTGCTTCGCTAATACAGACTGATACAATATCGCCTGGATTTACCTGACCGCTGGTTATATAGACGCAACCATCAATATCTGGTGCTTGAGACCTTGTGCGGCCCTCCAGCAGCAAGTCACTCTCACGGCTCACGCCTTCGATTAAAACTGGCTCTATTCTGCCCACAAAGCGCTGCTGGCGCTCTTGGTTTATAGTTGCCTGTAGACTCATTACCTGGGAATACCTCTTTGCTTTTTCCTCTTCAGGTATTTTTTCCGCAAATTCGGCTGCAGCACTGCCTTCTTCGTCTTGATACTGGAACACCCCCACATGATCCAACTGCCACCTCTCCAATGCCAGGGTTAAGATTTCCATATCTACCTCTGTTTCACCGGGAAATCCAACCATGACGGTTGTACGCAAGGCGCATTCAGGAACAATGGAACGTACCCGTGCGACGAGATCATCAAGTTCAGCCAAACCGTAGCGCCTGTTCATCCGCCTCAGTACAGTGTCACTCACATGCTGAAAAGGTATATCAAGATAAGGGACAATACGCGGTTGTTCAGCCATCAAATGAAGCAGAGAGGTATCAACTGACGATGGATACAGGTAAAGCAACCGAAACCATGTAATTTGAGTTTTCTCGACCAGAGCTCGCAAAAGAGAGACCAAATTAGTCTGGTCATCTTGCAGGTCATTACCATAGGCTGTAAGGTCCTGAGCAATAAGCGTTAATTCCTTAACACCCTGATTTCCGAGCAACTGCGCCTCGGCAGTAAGATCCTCAATAGTTCGACTCCTCAGTTTCCCGCGAATAGAGGGAATCATACAATAAGTGCAATGATTATCGCACCCTTCGGTAATTTTGAGATACGCTCTGAAAAAGGGGGTTGAAATCTTTCGCGGAACAGAAGAATCCATGAGGTACAGGGACTCGTCTCCCACTGCAATCACACTCTCCCCTTGTCGCTTATT
>JAUVLX010000144.1 GCA_030600525.1 Desulfobulbus sp.
ACTGATTGAAGCTCCCATGCAGACGCAAGCGTCCATCGCTGAAAGTGGAGGTAAAAAGCCAAGAGTGTAGCAACCGATATCACCGGAGACAAAGATATCTTTCATCTTTGATAACCCATAGAACAGGCCGCGGTGTGGACAACCGGCACACATGTTCGGTGGCCGCATTGGAAGTTCCACAGGTTCAAACACCTCAGGGGCGAAGTCTGGATCAACAGCAGTCTTGACAATAAACGAATTCAACTCTCCCTGGTTGGGGATTATATCTTCACCATGACAGTCAATGCCCATGGACTTAATGTGTAATTCCAAAAACGGATCCAGTTCCTCCACGATAATCAGTTCTTCAACCGAGTCGGCAAAGGTACGAATCATTTTTTCAGGCAACGGCCACACCATACCAAGCTTAAGGACTGGTGCATCGGGAAAGGCTTCCTTAACATAATTATAAGAGGTTCCAGCAGCAATAAATCCTCTTGGACCAGTTCCTTCTTCAACTCGGTTTTCCGGCAGACTCTCTGCCATCTCACGGGCAACAGCCATCCGCTTTTCCACCTCGCGCCGCCGTACCCTGGCATTACCTGGCAGCATTACCAGTTTGGCAGGAACCTTTTCAATAGAAGGCTCAGGAACAGCTCCCCGCTCTCCCTTTTCCACAACCCCTTTTACATGGGCAATCCTGGTGGTGATACGTAGCATAACAGGAGTATCTAGCTGCTCGCTCAGTTCAACTGCACGCCCTACCATGGCCTTAGCCTCGGCAGGATCAGATGGTTCCAGCATCGGCAACTTGGCGGCAAAGGCATAGTTCCGATTATCCTGCTCATTTTGCGAACTGTGCATTTCAGGATCATCAGCGGTGAGAACCACCAAGCCACCCCGAACACCAGTGTAAGCTGCTGTAAAGAGAGGGTCAGCAGCCACGTTTACCCCAACATGTTTCATGGTAGCAAGGGCACGTGCACCTGCAAAAGAGGCTCCAATAGCCACTTCCAGCCCAACCTTTTCATTGGGAGCCCACTCTGCATAAACGCCGTCATAACGGGCAAAATTACCCATTATCTCGGTGGATGGCGTTCCGGGATAACCGGACGCAACTGTAATACCAGCTTCCCACGCCCCTTGGGCTATCGCTTCATTTCCGGAAAGCCATTGTTTTGTTTCGCTATCAAAAACCACATTTCCTCCTTTCATGCCCCTTACAGAACTGGTTAAACTGCCAGTCACGAATAAGGGTTCAGGTTAAAACGCTGACCGCAGGTCTCTTGGTTGCCCTGCAAAGCCTCATTGAAAAGGATACACCCGCCTAGACGGCATCCATTTTCCAATTTGAAGGGTATTATTGTCGCCGAACTACGCCCTACAACGCAGGGCAAAAAAGCATGCATACCCTGAAATCAACTGGTTAGGCAAGAGCTTTTTCCATCTCACCCAACGACCACTGCTTTGTTTTCAATTTACGCTGCAAACAGCCTCAGTTTGTCGTTGTAGCCGCCTGATGCTGCCTTTTAATGATACTGTGCCAATCTCCATGTTCTGGGGTCAGCTTGGTGGTCATAGCCACCACCTCATAGGCAAGCAACATATTGATTATCTCCTCACCAAGTTTGGATGCAGACACACCTTGGGTAGCTGCCAAAGTAGAAAAAAGCCATCCAGCAACGTCCTGTAATTCATTGCCAAGCCGTGCAGGGTAAACAACAACGGCACCCAGACCAGCAGCTTCCACCTGACTCTTTAATTCATCGCCAAGCGATGCTGCTGCTGGTGCCCCAATCTTGGTTGAATCAACGAGTTGGCTTAACATATCGACCAGGACGGACTTACCATTGGCAGCATATAACATGGTCGGAGTAAGGACCATGGCCAGCTGCGTCGCTTCACCCGGCAGGACAGACCAGTAAGAGATCGTCTGTCCGTCTGCTTCCACGTGTTGTTCTTCTGCAAAACCGGTCTGGTTAATTTTTTCCCGGATGGCATTATAAACAGTAGTTGCCTGCTCACGGTCACGCACCTCTACAAAGGCAACTACCTTAGGTACCGGGAAAAAACCGCTATTCACTATTTGATTGACCACAAAACCATATTGCGGGCCAATGGATTGCAAAAGCTGTTCAAACGACAGTCCTAACTCCTGCTGGACAACATTGTCGAGCTCGGCAAATTCCTGCTTATCACCAGCAGCCAACGAGTGCAGCATCACCTCAGCGGATAGCGAAGAGGACCAATCGTAGATAAGTGTATTCTCGTTCAGCAAGTTCAAGGATGTATTAACTGCAGCTTGTTCTTCAAGAGCAGCCTGCAGTGCAGGGTGTAGCTTTCCTGGTACAAACCCCGCCCTGCTATCACTGCGAAGGTCTTCCCCCTGTTGGTAGGTCAATGATGAAAAATACGTTATACCTTCCAGGTATTGTGCTACATAACTGATCTCACTCTCTTCGGCCCCTGCCAGCAGGTTTCTAAGCGCATCGCTGTTGACAAACATTCTACTGTAAACAGTCTCAGCTTCAATACTTTGCCAATACTCCTTTGCTGCCAGGAAAGACGCTGTATTTTCCAGTGTTAACTCAGATGCCTCAGCTGCCAGGCAAGCAACTATGGTTTGCGGAGCATAAGAAAGCAAAACCGTCCCCTTTGCTGCGGACCCGTAAATAACGTCATCTTTAGCCACCTCTATTTTCGTCAAGGTGACATTGTCGACCACCTCTGTAGTGACGGTGTCGCTCATAATGAGTTTTGCAAATGATTCCAGTGCACCCGATACGGCTGTTGTTGCAAAAACAACCATAGAACGTTCAAGTTCGCCCTGAGGATCCCCTTTTAATCGGGCAAGATCAGGGGAGAGTACAGCCAGAGCAGTGTCATCGCCAAAGACAGAAAGAAAGACAGGGTTGTTCATCAACTCCACCATATCGTCATACGTCTTATTATAGGTAGCAATGGCCTGAGCTTCCACTTGGAGTTCGTTCAGAATCCCGCCCATAGTTTCTTTGGTAAGGAGATGCCCAAGGGGGGAATCTGCAAAAGTATCGCTTATCTTTTTCAAATGGGTAAGACTCACTGTGGCCAGTGTATCCTGTGGTAAGAAGGCTGCGTAAGAACCAGCATCCTCTTTTTTTGAAACATTTAAAAAGTAAAATCCGGCTGCAGCTACGACCGCGACCACAACCAGGATTATCCCAATTCGTTTATTCATTGCACTTTCCCCATGGAAATTTTTCTTTTCGAATCTTTCGCTTACAAGTCCTTTTCTATTGACTCTATTGCTGCCTGGGCTTCTTCCCATTTGAGATAGGCCCGCTCCAGGTAACGTTTAACCTGGCCATATTCCTTGCTGACTTCTGCCCAGGCTTCCTTCTGTGCGTACAGTTCGGGGTCTGCCATCAACACCTCCAGTTCTTCTTTGCGGACTTCATGCTTCTCAATTTCTTTTTCAGCGTCCTGGTTTTTCTTTTTCCAGGGGCCGATCTTTTTGTTGAGCTGTTCCCTCTCCTTTGCCCGTTGCTTGCGGTCTTCTTTTTTGTCTATCCGCCTGCCCCCGTCTTCCTCTAGCACCTGTTGAGCTTTTTGTTTTGCAATGGTGGCCGGATTATTTGCCAAAGCTTCTTGTTCCTTCTGCCTCTGAGCCAGGTACTCATCCACATTACCCTCGTAGATGGTTGCTCTGCCGTCTCGTATCTCCAACACTTTATTGACAAAGGAATTAACAAAAAAACGATTATGAGAAACCACCACAATGGTCCCCTCGTATTGGGCCATGGCCTCCTGCAACACTTCCTGAGAGCTGATATCCAAATGGTTAGTAGGCTCATCAAGTAGCATCAGGTTAGCCGGACGAACCAGCATCTTTGCCAGGGCAACCCGTGATTTTTCCCCACCGGAGAGTACCTGCACCTTTTTATCGACTTCATCGCCGGTAAAAAGAAAAGTCCCCAACAACGAGCGCACCTGGGTTACGGTCATGCCTACTGCCGTGTGGTACACGGTGTCGAGAATACTTATGTCACCGGAAAGTTCCTGGGCCTGGTGCTGGCCGAAATAGGTCAAAATGACATTATGCCCTTGCGTGATCGTGCCTTCAGCAGGCTCCACTTCGGCAAGCATTTTCAGGAGTGTTGTTTTACCTGCCCCGTTGACACCGACCACTGCCAGCTTATCACCCCGCTGCAGAGAAAGAGAAACATCGGTGAGGACCTTCTTACCAGCAAAGGCCTTGCTCACCCCTTCCACGGTCAACACATCTCGCCCTGAAGAGGCTGCAGGAGGGAAAGAGAAGGCAACGGTCCGGTCAGTCTCTGAGAGTACTATCCGTTCTATCTTTTCCAACTGCTTGACCCTGCTCTGTACCTGCTTAGCCTTCGTGGACTTAGAGCGAAACCGCGTTATAAAACGCTCAGTCTGGCGGATCATGGCCTGCTGGTTATGATACGCAGCGCGCTCAAGTTCCAGCCGTTGCTCTTTTTCCACTAGATAGTGGGAATAGTTGCCTCGATAGACGGTGAGCTTTCCGAGGCTGAGCTCCCAGGTGGTGGAAGTTGACCGATCAAGAAAGATCCGGTCATGGGAAATAATGATTAATGCTCCATCATACTGTTGAAGAAAATTCTCCAGCCAGGTCAAGGAATCGAGATCGAGGTGATTGGTGGGCTCATCCAAAAGCAACAAAGAGGGTTTTCTCAGCAGCAACTTGGCCAGCAGTAACCGCATGATCCAGCCACCTGAAAAACTGGCTGCGCGTTTTTCAAGATCCTCATCTTTAAACCCCAACCCACCCAGAATCCGCTCAATCTGGGGCCGAATGCGAAACACATCGCACCCTTCCAGTGCATGCTGCAACTCACCCTGGCGGGTCAACAACGGATCGAGGGCATCACTGCTCTGGTCGAGCAGGGACAGTTCTTCACTGATGTGCTCAAGCTCTTCCTGCTGGGCTAAGACATCATTAAAGGCAGATTCAGCCTCCTCAAAAAGGGTACGCGAACCAAGATCAAGGGTTACCTCTTGGGGCAAATACGCCACCGAAAACCACGAGGCCCGTGATACTGTGCCGGGATCGGTCTCCTGTTCTCCGCACATAATCTTTAACAGGGTCGATTTACCGGTCCCGTTTACACCTGCCAATCCTATGCGATCACCGGTATGCACCTGTGCCGCGACATCGCGAAAAATATGTTTACTTCCATACTGGAGGTTTAAGTCATTCACACTGAGCATCGTGATCTCGTCTTTTTCTTTAGGGTACTTTGGGAAAATAAATATTTTGTTTACAAGCAGGTAAGCGCCAGAAATCCGAGGTATGCGTAAAAATGTATCACAGGCATATACTGCATATTCCCCAGCATACATTTAAGAGCATAACGCCGCTATCGGGTCAAAATAGTATTTAGGAATGGGCGTTAAATAGCATTTTATCAAGCTGCTCTTTAATTAGCCC
Source organism: Desulfobulbus sp. (assembly GCA_030600525.1). GTDB lineage: Bacteria > Desulfobacterota > Desulfobulbia > Desulfobulbales > Desulfobulbaceae > Desulfogranum. The sequence continues at coordinate 5,435 of JAUVLX010000144.1, forward strand.
GCAGGGTAACCTGAAAGCGCGCCTGACTGTCATCAGTTCGCAGGGAAAAACAATCCAACAAACCCAGTTCCGACAGTCGATGCATGTTGGTAGACCGTATCCCTTTAAAAATGGACATATCCTTACTATTGATGACCAGTGCGGGGCAGGACTCATCCTGCCCCTGCAAGAGCGACCTCGTCTGCTTGAGCATCAACCGGGACAAAACCATCTCCCCAAAAGAGGGATGATAGGGACCGGCAAGTAGAGACCGCTCCAGGGACTCTCCCGGTTGCAGCCCCATGCGTATAACCCGGATACCCTCACGATCAAAGTTTTTTTTCATATATGCTGCCTGCAAAACAGCCTTACCCAATGAAAGCGGTGTATATATACCTTTTTGATAAGCCTTTTCCAGGCCACTGCCCACCACCACGAGTACCGGATAAATACGCACAAAATCAGGCTGCAACAGGATTGTTTGCGCGACTGTCCGCCGCAATGAGCTAAAGGCTTGACCAGGTAGGCCAAGCATTAACTGCATCCCTACCTGAAACGAATCCTTTTGCAGCAGCTCCACAGCTCTGTACACATCCCCTTTACTATGACCACGCCCTGCCTGCCTCAGAATAGGATCATCGAGTGACTGTACCCCAAGCTCGACAATACCTACCTGGTATTGCTTGAGTAAGGCAAGTTTCTCCTTATCAATATAATCAGGACGGGTAGAAAGTCGTATCTGGTGTACCCTTCCCTGATCCAGAAAAGGCGTAACAGCCCCAAGCAATTCCTGCTGCCGCTGAGACTCAAGACCGGTAAAACTCCCTCCGTAAAAAGCGACTTGGACAGGGTAGGCCTGTTTTGACAAAAAACGATCCAGCCACGTTTCTATGGTTGCCGTAACTTCTGCTGGTGTTACCCGCTGGGCACTACTGCCGCTAATGGAATTCTGATTACAAAAAACACAACTGTGGGGACACCCTTCATGGGGTATAAAAATCGGGATAATAGAAGCCATATGAGCTCGGAAATATGAGGATACTCTCTTGAAAAAACCTACTGGTCGTCTTCCGTTTCCTGTTGCAACTGCTGTAATGCAACCTGGGCAGCCTGCTGTTCAGCTTCCTTTTTACTGGAGGCCTTACCCAACCCCAGTTCTTTGCCCTGGAAACAGGCGGCAATGGAAAACTGACGTGCATGGGCAGGGCCTTCTTCGCTTTTCAGTACGTACTCCGGGCCTTCATTAAACTGCTCCTGCAAAAACTCCTGGAGAGAACTCTTAGCATCGGCAATAATAAGATGATCACCGCGTTTGGCAATATGTGGCTCAAAAAAGCGTCGTACAAAGTCCAGCGCAGCATCATAACCACCGTCAAGAAAAAGCGCCCCGACCACGGCCTCATAGGCACAGGAGAGGATGGACGGTTTCTCCCTTCCTTTTGAGGCATTTTCACCTCGCCCCAGCAAAAGGTACTTTCCCAGTTCAATCCCTCTTGCCATGTGAGCAAGTCCACCTTCATTGACCAGCGCGGAACGGATCCGTGTCAATTTCCCCTCCCGTAAATCCGGGAAGCTGGTGAATAAAATATAGCCCACGGTTAAGTCAAGCACAGCATCGCCAAGGAACTCCAAGGTTTCATTATGCCGCTTGTCATCTAGTCGTTCAAAAGCATAGGAGCTGTGGACGAGAGAGAGCTGCAGGAGCTGCAGGTCACGGAATTGATACCCAACCCGCTCCTGCAGCTCCTGCAATTCCTCTTCATTGTCCTGCACCAATGCCCAAAGTGTTGTTCCCATAAATGCAATTTCCTCTTGTCAAAATTTTTATCTGTGGTATAAGATGTCGCACTTTCAAACGGCGACGTAGCCAAGCGGTAAGGCAGTGGTCTGCAAAACCATTATTCAGCGGTTCAAATCCGCTCGTCGCCTCCAGACATTTAAAAGGGTCACAGTTTTTACTGTGACCCTTTTTTTATTGCTCTGCAATATCACCCGTATGGTTTAACCCATACTCCTGCTCAATGGTATGAATTGCCCCTTGCTGCCCCAACAAACTAGAATAAAGCCTAAACTCTTTCACAAAAAAAGATTCTGTACAAAAAAGACTATATTCTTCCAAATAGCGCGCCACCTTGCTGGCAGGTGTATTGTTTAAACGAGCAATGGTTATATGAGGAGCAAACTTTCTCTTTTCCAACACCACCCCATAATGTGTTAGCAAAGTATCTATTTTATGCTGAAGAAGGTGCAGGGATTCATTTTTCTCCACTCCCAACCAAATTACCCTTGGTTTTCCCCGGGGAGGAAAAAAGCCCATCCCATCCAAGCGCATGGCAAAGGGAGGAAAAATTACAGATGAAAGCTCTTCACGGATATCCTGAAATGTAGCGCCGTCCACCTCACCAATAAAACAGAGTGTCAGGTGAAGTTGCTCAGGCGGTACCCAACGTGCATGGGGTAGCCCGCTGCAAAGCCGCTCTATTCTAGCCGTAATCGATTCAGGCAAGTCCAAAGCAACAAACAACCTTTTTTTCATCGGCTTATCCAAAAAATGCCCATCTGTAATCAATAACTTTCGGCAATCAGGCCTAGCACCAGTCCATGCCAATATCACAGGCAGGGGCTGAATGGGTCAAACCACCAACGGAAATCACATCCACACCGGTTTCGGCGATTGCCCGCACGGTATCTAAGGTAACGCCACCTGAGGCTTCTATAACGGCCCTTCCGTCAATCAGCTTGACCGCCTCCTCCATGGTTTTGAGATCCATATTGTCCAACATAATCACCCCGACACGACAGGCAAGACACTCTTCCACTTGTGCCATGGTATCGGTTTCCACCTCGACATTGATGGTATGTGGGACTTCGCTTCGTACCCGCTCAACTGCATCGGTAATGGAGCCACAGGCAGCAATATGGTTATCCTTGATCATTACTCCATCGCTGAGACTGAATCGGTGGTTACTGCCGCCCCCAACTCGCACCGCATATTTTTCAAATATCCTCAGCCCCGGAGTTGTTTTCCTGGTATCCACAATCTTCACATCCAACCCATCGACAGCAGCAACAAA
>JAUVLX010000146.1 GCA_030600525.1 Desulfobulbus sp.
CTTTGGTGCCTTTCGAACAGATATCCTGCAACGTCTTTATGGATGGGATGTAGGCCCGGGGCTCGATGGCGACATTACGATTAAAATAAGAAAACTTGGTTACAAAGTTGTCCATGAACCATTTGCGGTATGCTACACCAATGTTCCCGACTCTTTCAGGAAGCTTGCCAGACAGAGGTTCCGCTGGAACAGGTCCCTGGTAAGATTTCGCCTCAGAAAACATAGAGACATCTTACTTCCCTCAAAAAGTTTTAACTTTCGCAATTTCTTGGCCTCCTTCGATAATATCTTCTTCAATCTGCTCCTTGACATAAAATGGTGGCTGTACTTTCTGCAACTCATCATTATGGATCCACACCATATTGAACTGATCATGCTTATCAATCTAATGTTGTATGGTCTTGCCAATATCTTAGAGTTTAGTATTGCAGTTGCTCTTCTTGCCGGTACTATGCATTGGAAAGAACTGGCCCTCTTTGTCTACCTGCCTTTAATACCGCTATATACCGGCTTTTATATTCGCAGTGTCAGGAGCTTGGCATATTTATTGGAATTTGTGTGCCGGGTTTCCTATTTTGACAAGTGGAACCCCTGGAAGGTATCGAGTGTTGCAAGAAATCTTGAATAGGTTGAAAACGGTTCAAACACAGTCGCTTTCAGCCTGGAATGCAAATCCTTTCTTGTAACCGTTTGAGATGCGGAGCAAAATCCTACCAGACCCATTATTTTCGGCAGATTACAGCCGAAAGCAAAAAAAAACGGCCGGGATAACCCGACCGTAAGTATCATGAAAAAAACCGAGAACACCCTTCCTTTTATCCCAAAGCTGACTTTGGCAAATAGGGAGTCAGATCTTTTTCATACTTGGTGAGCACTTTAAACCCACCCTTTTCCAGTGCCAGCATAGCCTTTGCACCTTCCTCTCCAGCTATACGAAGAACCAGATGAGTGATCCCTGAGTGGTCTTTGGTCGGCCAGCAAAAAAGACTCTGAATATTAACCTGTTCCTGACTTAAAATATTTGTAACCTCAGCCAGCCTGCCGATACTGTCGTCAACAAAAACGCCCAGACGAACACTGTCATCGCTCATCCCGATGGCCCTGAGTAAAACCCCCATGACATCGGTACTGGTAATGATACCTGTCAGTTCGCCATTATCCATTACCGGCAGAGCACTAATGTTATTGGTCTGCATCACATAGGCAGCGCGCTCAATGGTGGTATCTGGACCAACAGTTATAACGGTTTTCACCATGATCATGCCCACCTCTACCTTTTCCAGTAGATAGTTCAATTCATGTGTGGAAAGCGCTGTGGCAGGGGATGCCCAGTTCTGCTTCAAATCCCTGTCGGACAGGATTCCAACCAGCTGCCCTTTTTTATCAACCACTAGTAAATGGTCAATGGATCGTTCAGCGATGAGATCACGAGCTTCAACCAGGGTTGTTTCTGGGGTGACAGTCACCAGGTCTGTGTGCATTATTCTGCCAATATACATATGTAGGTCTCCTTGGTTATTATCTGGCGGCTAGAAGCCTGTCGGATAATGTCTTTTTCCCCATATCGACGTTATTTTTAAAAAATCAATGCTCGAAATATCAGCCATATGACTGTGCTTAATTTTCTAAAAATGCCTTTATCTGAGATAAAAAAACCTAATATCCGAGAGGCTCCTGGATTAAACGTTACGGCATTACTGCAAAAAATACTTTTTTCAACCAGAGTGCAACATTCCGTATCACCTGATCTTTCTTGTTATCATAGCACCACTTTGCGGATGCCGAAAACGAATTTCTCCCCTTAGCTGCTTTGGATCTACTGGTTTTGAGAGTTGCATCTTCAATTTATGTTTCCCCGGGCGGGCATGCTTAAAGAGCCATTTAACAGATGATGCTCCTTTTCCACTTCCTGAAGGGCGAGGATCTGCAGATAGTAGCTTTACTCCTTTGGGCAAATGCTGGAGCACGATAAATGCCATGGGTGGGGGGTCCGACACCTTAATCTTTATCGTGATATGATCCCCGCCACCATGCTGGTACGATCCTGAAACATCAGTTTTTGCATGGAGCACAAGTGGTGTAAGTAAAGACCCTATAAAAACAAGGAAAAATATCCGCCTGATCATTGGTTGTCTCCTCGTGTTTTCTTACTTCCCGCATCGGGAATAAACGCTCGTGTATTTTCATTCCACCGATACCTTCCGGCAAGCCATAGTATTTCCAGATCACTGAAATCGATATCAATATTCCCTGGTGAAGAATAGTGCTCATATGCATCTAAAATTTCATTATCAGTAATGATAAGATCCTTATCTGTATCTGCCCAGTGAGCCATTTCAATACGCAACGAATTCAGCCCAACGACCTGGGTTCCTTTTTTATTAACCCTTCCGGAAACACAATCACCTGCAAAGCTCAATTGCTCTCCCAGCTGCACCCCTTGATCGGGGTTAACCATATACAGAAAAGCTGCTTCACCTTGGACAAGCCGACCAATCCAGCGAGGATCTTTACCGTACTCCTGCATTGTCGAATGTATGATTGTTTTTATGGCTGTAGCTGTTGCTCTGCCGGTAATAGTTTCCCGGAGTAAAATCGGCACATCTATAAAATGGTCTGCTTTGAGCCTGATAATGACAGGAAAAGAAAGGTTGGGCGCGGTATGAAATGGCAGGGTTCTGGTCGCCGTAATAGTCAGTTGCTGACCATTTTTCACCCAGTAATTTCCTGCGAAGATCCCAATAAGGATAAAGAGAAGGGCACCAGCAAGCACCACCCGCTTAGGAGTAAAAATGGGTTTGTCCTTTTCAGAGGCCAAGCCTTGCTTATCAACAAAGACAGCTTCTTCTTCCACTTGATTGGAATCAGTATGCTCAAGGATATCCTCAAGGTCAACTCCCAGAGCCTCAGCTAACCGCTGTGCATTGTCAAACTTTATGGACGGGTATCTTTTATTTTCCCAGCGGGAAATCGTATCCGTAGTGACACCGACCACAGTCGCCAAATAAAGTTGCGTCAGTTCCTTTTGTTCCCGAAACTCTCGGATTGCACTGCCGTTGATGTTAACGCTGCTCATGATTCTGGTCTTACAATCATTAAAAGTGACGTTGAAAAATACTTTTACCAACCTACGCAAAGCTTCTTAAAGCAATACCTGTCGTTCTCTCTTTCGCTTCACAGGTATGCGTTGAGTTACAGGCATCTCTTCTATTTACTCCACCTTCTCTCCTATACCATCTCCTCCTTGATAGTTCCCGTTTTTATCACGATGTCGGGTCGACATCACCCTATATCGCCCCGGATGTCCATATATGTCGACTGACAGCTTTTTCCCAGCCCCTTATGGTGTTGATCAGAAGCATAACAGTTCGACATGAACAATACCCAAGGAGGAACATTTCATGAAGAAGACTATCACAGCATTGATCATCTGCCTTGCACTCACAATGGGGACAGGTATAGCACTCGCCAAAAACATAGCCTGCACAGTTGTTCAGGTAGAAGACAACACCGTGACCCTGCAGTGCAAAAGCGTTGACGGGTTATCAGAAGGGGACAAGGTCAAGGTGAGGACCGCTTCTAAAAAGGCTATTGAGGGTTGTTGAACATTTCATTATCAAAACGCTGGGTGAGAATTATGAAAAACAGACATTATACAGCACTGCTTGCATCTGCCCTGCTGACTTTTTTACTGCTATCAGCACATACGGCAACAGCAGGACACGGTAGACAGGGAGCAATGGACAATTCCACTTTAAATATCGGTTTTACGTTTGTTACCCCCGGTTGGCCCTCTCAAGGACACAGGGCAGTTGACCGTCACGTCAACCATGTTCAGGACAGACATGGACACCCTGTTGTGTCCCCCAGGTTCCATACCTATGAAAAGCGGCATAAAAATGGCCGTCACTTACGTAAGGCACATTGGCGAAAGAGACATCATCGCCACCACCGGCCTTATCGTCCACACTCTTATTACAGGTAACCCCTCCCCACATCTCTAAGGCCGAGTACAGAGAAGACTCTGTACTCGGCCTTTTTTGATCCCCAACCCGGAATCCAAGGCTCTTTTTTTCCATTGCACCTTGTGTGATGAAAAATTATGCCAATACTATATAAGGTTATCCACATCATTCAATACATCCTTAACCAGTACAACAATGACCAGATACCTTTTTCTCGGCGTGCTTATTATCCTGGCCTGCTCCCCTGTGCATGCCCAGATAACGACTATTCTTTTTCTTGGCGACTCACTTACCGCAGGCTATGGAGTGGCAAGTGAACAGGCCTACCCGAGTCTTATCGAAAAGATGCTGAAACACGATTACCCGACAACTACTCACGTTATCAATGGCAGTATCAGCGGGTCCACATCAGCCAGCGCGCTTTCAAGACTTCACTGGTACCAACAAAGACAACCTGAAATCCTATTCCTTGCCCTGGGAGCAAATGACGGGCTCCGAGGCCTTGATGTTGAGCAGCTGACAGCAAATCTGGAAAGGGTCGTCACAACTGCACACCAAAACGGCATGACCGTCATCCTGGCCGGTATGCAGATGCCCCCGAATTACGGTATCGAATATACAGATTCGTTCAGACAGGTGTACCCGCAAATAGCTGAAAAATTTAACCTCCTCTTTATCCCATTCCTCCTTGACGGCGTTGCTGGCAGAACCGAATTCAACCAAGCTGACGGTATCCATCCTAATCCAAGGGGGCACCAACATATCGCACGACTCGTCTACCCCTTCATCAAACAGGCCCTCCACCACAATTCATCGACTCCAATAGCCCCCACCGCTTCTCAAGCCATGCACCAATGATACTCAAAGCAACCCAGCTCCATAAATCATACCTGCAACCCGGAAAACCCGATCTCCCGGTACTCACCGGTACTGACTTCTCCCTTGATGCAGGCGAGACAGTCGCCATCACTGGCCCTTCCGGAAGCGGAAAATCCACCCTGCTTGCCCTGCTAGCAGGATTGGACAGACCTAACAACGGAACCATCTGCATTGACGGCAATGATATTACCAAACTGGACGAAGAGAACCTGACAACGTTCAGAGGAAAAAATATTGGTATCATTTTTCAACAATTCCACCTCATGCCCCATTTGAGTGCTGCAGAAAACATCAGTCTTCCTCTCGAAATCCATAAAAGCGAAAAGGTGAAACAAAAGGTCGAAGACATATTGCAAAAAACAGGGCTGACAGACAGGAAAGACCATCTTCCCCGGCAACTGAGCGGCGGCGAATGCCAACGTGTTGCCATTGCCAGAGCCCTGGTCATAGAGCCAAACATCCTTCTTGCTGACGAACCAACCGGTAACCTTGATGCTGCTACCGCAACAATCATTACTGAACTTCTGTTTCAGTTGGTGGAGGAAATTGGCATGACTATGGTTGTTGTCACCCATAACCCAACACTTACCAGGCGATGTAAAAGAAGCGTCACTCTTTCCCAGGGTAAACTGGTATGACCCACTGGTTTAAGATGGGGTGGCAGGATCTGTTTCGCCACAAACGGGTGACATTTCTTTTTATAGGCAACCTGGCCATCGGCCTAATTGGCCTGATCACCATCGGTTCCCTGGAAAATTCCTACATCTCCTATCTAAAGCACAGTCTCCAGGAAATCCTTACCGCAGACCTGATGATCTCAAGCAGCAGGCCGATTGAGCAACAAGAACAAAAAATCATCGACACTGTTCTCGGCGACCAGGTTGCAGTTTCCAACCAGATCGCCTTTTATAGTATGGTAAAGGGCAGTAAAAACTCCCTTCTGGCACGCATTGTTGCCTTTGATGACCACTACCCTCTTTATGGCGCATTCGACTATCCGGGAGGTCAGTCCCATCAGAAAACACCGCAAGCCATGCTTGTCTCTCCGCTGGCAACAATGTCCTTGGAGACAGCCGAAACCTTGCATCTCAAACAAGGAGACAGCGTACAGATCGGCCAAACCAGCTTTCAGGTCGCTTCTCTTTTTAACAAGGCCCCTGGTAGCGATATAAGCAGCATTGAACTGGCACCAAAAATTTTCATTGCCCTCTCCCAACTCAATAAAACTGGCCTGCTCCAATTCGGCAGTCGACTGCATTACCTTACGTACTACCGTACCCCAAAAAACACTGATACAAAGCACCTGGCAGGCATCCTGCGAGAAACACTTGACCGCCATGCTGAAGGTGCCTCCACCCTCAGAGTATTTGACACCCATGATATCAACAGCCGCCTTGGTCGCATTGCAGGTCATTTTTTTGGGTACATGGGGCTTGTAGGTACTGTAGCCCTTTTCTTAGCTGGAATAGCAGCATCCTATCTATTCAGAGGCTATTTCCAAAGCAGAATTCGAGAAATTGCTATCCTGATGAGCCTTGGCGCACAACGTCGTTACTGCATACTCTTTTTTCTCTTCCAGCTTACTATAATGGGAGCAATGGCAGCTATCTTGGCCATACTACTCACTTCATGCATACTCCCGTCCCTGCCGATCATTTTTGCAGACCTGCTCCCGGATGGGCTCCACATTACACTTCACAACGGCAGCATGGGTATGGCCCTTGGTATTGGTATCTCATGCAGCTTCCTTTTCTGCCTTCCCGAACTAACAAGGCTTAAAGCAATCCAACCCCTCCACCTCCTCCATGAAGGTTCTGTATGGGATTCACCTGTAACGGCCTCCAGCAGGTTGCTCTGGTGGCTCAGCCTGCTACCTGCAATCTCGATATTCCTGCTTCTTACTGTTTTCCTGACGTCATCACTGCTCCAGGGAATTATTTTTACCGTGGGGGTAACTGTTACCATGCTCTTTTTCGGTATTATCGGCAGACTGCTTCTGACATGGTGTAGGCATCTTTCAAATAGCTTCCACGGGCTTCCTAAAATTGCCTTTCGCAACTTGTATCGCAATCGTTTCTCTTCACTCTCGATCTTTATCACTATTGCAACCGGTGTTTTTCTCATAAACCTGATTCCGCAACTCCAGAAAGGATTAGAGAAAGAATTCAGCCACCCGATCGGCCTTAAAATACCGATTTTCTTTTTAGTTGATATTCAGGAAGAGCAAACAAATGGACTGCAAGATTTTTTTAAACAGCAATCAAGCCACCTCTCTAATATTTCGCCCATGGTGAGGGGACGAATACGCTCGATCAACGGGACCTCATTTCATCAACGAAGTATTGACGCAGATGACAAGGGACGAGGCAGGTTACGAAGAACTGAATTTAACTTCTCAAGCCGTGATGAGTTAGATCCGTCAGAGACTGTCATCGCAGGAAAAAAGCTGAGCGCAACCCCCTGGTCATTTCAAAGCAATACCCCGTTTGAGATTTCCGTTGCCCAACGTTTTGGCAAACGCTATGACCTGCACATTGGAGACAGGATACTCTTTGACATCCAGGGAATTGAGCTTGAAGGAATGGTCACCAATATACGCAAAGTGCGGTGGAACAGCTTTCAACCTAATTTTTTCCTGCTTTTCCAAAAAGGGGTGTTGGAAAATGCCCCAAAAACCTACCTGGCATCTGTTAGTCAGGTTAGCAAGGCAGACAAACAACAACTCAAGGAGCAGATCGTCAGCCGATTTCCCAATGTTTCTGTTATTGACGTGACCTCCACCGTTGCCACCCTCATTGACCTGACCACCAGGCTGACCTTTGCCATCAAATCTATGGCTTTGCTGGCCATTGGCGCTGGCTTGATGGCGCTTTACTCCATCGCAGGCAACGAGGCCCATCGCCACTCCCAAGAAATCAACCTCCTGAAAGTACTTGGCACACGCTTTTCAGATATCCGTCTTCTGACAGTTCTCCAGTTTGGTCTTCTCGGCTGCGCGGCAAGTATCTTTTCTGTTATCATCAGCACCAGCCTCTCTTACGTCCTTTCCTGGTATCTTTTTGACAGGATATGGGGTTTTCATATTTTCTCCAGCATATGGATTGTTCTATTTACTACCCTCACCTGCATTATCACCGCTGCTCTTGCCACCCGCTCAGTTATCCGCCAGAAACCCGTTACCCTGCTCCATTGAGGCGTGACGCCTCTGCGAAAGTTTCCTTGCAGGCAACAGCCTGACATCTTCCAACACCAACAGCCAACGCATCCCCCTCTTAATACAGGGAAAACAATATGCACTGAAAGTGCAGCAAACATCCGTCATCAGGAAAAAGTTGACGAAAAACAAACTGCAAGTATGATCGTTTCCGATTAACCAATCCCCCCATATACAAAAAAAGGGCACTGGGCTCATACCATTGCACTGTAACCTTTCAATGAAGCCGTTTTTGTGATTTAAAGCCACTCATGAAAGATACAAGCCTGCTTAAATGCCCTGACTGCGAATCATCCGACGTGCCATGTTTCAAACGCTACGAGACCATTAATAACGGAACCCGTAAGCTGTATCGATGCGCCAACTACAAATCAGTATTCTCCGAAACTCGTAAC
>JAUVLX010000013.1 GCA_030600525.1 Desulfobulbus sp.
ACTACCCGAAAGCCAATAACGGTGATGAGGTAAGTGCTTGCGGCGATCAAAATAATGGAGGGGCCACTGGGAATATCCATCTCATAGCTGAGTGCGAGTCCTGAAACAATGAACAGGGCGCAGAAAAAAGTGGCGATGGTCATCATCTGTATGATATTTCGAGCAAAATTTCCTGCAATAGCTGCAGGGAGAGTCAGCAGGGCAATGACCATGACAATACCAACAATGCGCACAAGAAGGACAATGGTAAGCGCAGTAAGGCAGAGCAGCAACATGTATAGCCAGTGGGTTTTGATACCGCGTAATCGGGCAAATTCTTCATCAAAGCATAAGGCGAGGAACGAATTATAATAATAAACAGCAACACTTATGACCAAGATGTCAAGCAAGACCACATAGTAAATGTCATTTGTTGTGATCAGTAAAATATTGCCAAAAAGATAGCTCATGGGATCAATATAGCCAGGTGTTTTAGCTATGAACAGCAGCCCTATTGCCATCCCCGATGCCCACAGGGCACCAATGACACTGTCTTCACGCTGCTGAGCATACGTGCTAACCAAAGCAAGGACAATCGCTGCAAATAGGGCCACTACGGCAGCGCCTAGTTGGGGCGTTAGCCAAGATATTCCTAAAACCTGCTCACAGTAAAGACCAGCACCGATACCGCCAAGTACACAGTGGGATACGGCTCCGGCGATATAGCTGATGCGCCGAATAACGACATAGGTGCCTATAATGCCAAAAGGAATGGAGGCAAGGATTCCGGTGATGACCGCATAACGAAAAAAGGGAATATCAGGATTAAGTAATAAATTCAGGAAATCAACCAATGGAATGTCCCTCATTGCTGCAGACATGGTCATGCCGAATCATTTGTAGGTCTCCGCCATACATGTTTTGGATTAACTCGCCTGTCAATTGGCTGGTTGGGTGAATGATTACAAAATTGTTCACGCATGCGATACGTTCAAAAAAGGTCGATGCAAATCCTACTTCATGGGTGACCATGAGGATGCTCATCCTGTGTTTGATTTTGCTTAAAAGGTCATAAAAACTTTCTTCGGATTCATGGTCAATATTTGCAGTGGGTTCATCTAGAATGAGGATTCGACCTTCAGAGGCAAGTGCACGGGCGATGAGGACCCTTTGTCGCTGCCCGCCGGACAGCGCTGAAAAAGGACGATTTACTTTTTCCTCAAGATTCACATCTAAGAGGGCTGCCATTGTTTTTTCTTTATCCTGTCTAGAAAAACGTCCGTTTTTCAGGTGACCAATTCTGCCCATACAGACTACTTCTTTAACCGTCACAGGGAAATGAGGGTCGTAGTAGGCGTGCTGTGGAACGTAACCAAATTCAAGCGCGGCTTGACGAGGTTTTTTTCCGAAAATTTTGATCGTCCCATTGTTGGGTGAAAGCAGGCCGATAATAAGCTTGACCAATGTCGTTTTCCCACCCCCATTGGGCCCGACAATGCAGAGGGTGTCTTCTGCTTTAATGTCAAGATTCACATCAGTTAAGACCGAGAGCTGGTTGTAACGATACGAAAGATTGCGGATTTTAACGGCTAGGTTTGGTTGTTGATTACTCATGATTTAAGGGTAATTAAATCTAATTTTTCAGCTGTTGTTGGAAGCAGCATCATTGGTACAGGTGCCAAATATTTGTAGACAGTAATGAGGGTAATTAGTTGGTATTTTAAAAAAAAATGGGTACTATATCGAGTTTTAGGGAAGGCGTCAAGGCGTCAGGGCGGGGAACATGCTCGATTTTATTTTGGTGGAAAAGAGTCGCAGGCTGTCTCAAAGAGCATTCAACCTGCGAGAGAGTGTTAATCGGCGGGATAAAAATACTCTTTTTCTGCGCCGCACTTGGGACAGACCCAGTCATCGGGTAGGTCAGCAAAAGCAGTACCTTCTACGATACCTGTGTCAGCATCTCCTTCCTCAGGATCATAAACATAGCCGCAAGGGCATTCCATTTTTTCCATTGTTTTCTCCTGTAATTTATAGGTGCTCTGTGAAAAGTATTTTTTGTATTACTTCCCAGAGATAAAAAGATACTTTTTTTAAATAGCCTTTACAAGAAAAAGGCGTTGCTGGTTTTGCAGGTACAAAAAAAAAGAATAACATTCGGTATTATGTAAATGTTGAGGTTGACATGCCTGGGAGTTTGTGTTTTATTTATAAATTCTGCAAAAATTTTTTATTTGACGTTATCGAGGAGAAGTCGCATGTATGCAATAGTTCGAACCGGTGGAAAACAGTATCAGGTGGAAGCCGGCGATACACTCCGCGTTGAGAAACTTGAAGGTGAGATTGGTGATACCGTAGAAATAGCGGACGTGCTGCTGGTGGCTGATGGAGAAGCCATCACTGTAGGACAACCAGTCGTTGATGGTGCTAAGGTCGTTGCTAAAATAGCAGAACCAGGCCGGCACAAAAAAGTCATCATTTTTAAAAAGAAACGACGTAAAGGATACAGTGTAAAGAAAGGCTTTCGTCAACCCTTTACAGCGCTGACCATAGAAGAAATCTCGGCATAATTGTTGATCTAATTCGGAGTATATCTCATGGCACATAAGAAAGCAGGCGGTAGTTCAAGGAACGGTCGTGACAGTGCTGGTCAGCATCGTGGTGTAAAACGCTACGGTGGTCAGATCGTACGAGCAGGCAGCATACTGGTTCGTCAGCTCGGTACCAGGATTCATCCCGGTGAAAATGTAGGTTGTGGTCGCGACTATACACTTTTTGCCAAGATTGATGGTACTGTTAAGTACGAAAATTTTGGTAAAGATAGAAAACGCGTTTCAGTGTATCCTGACTGATACACTTATCGCCCCTTTAATAGGGTTATATAGAGCAGCACCACGTTGTATACCGAATCTAAAAGACTCGGCATCAGTATAAATATTGGTGCCGAGTCTTTTTTTTTAAAATTTATAAGAAGTGATTTATGGGCTTTGTTGATGAATCAAAATTTTGGGTAAAGGCTGGTGACGGTGGCAACGGTTGTGTCAGTTTCCTGCGTGAAAAATTTGTACCCAAAGGCGGTCCCAACGGTGGTGACGGCGGCAAGGGCGGCGATGTCTATCTAGTGGCCGACGATCAGTTACGTTCTCTAATCGATTTCAAGCACCGATCTCATTTTAAAGCTGAGCGTGGCGTCAATGGTCAGGGAAGCGATCGGCACGGTAAGGGTGGCAAGGACTGTATCGTCAGAGTACCACTGGGATCAATCATAAAAGATAGTGAAACCGGAACCGTTCTCGTCGACCTCACTGTTCCTGAGCAGTCATTTGTTGTTGCTAAAGGCGGTAAAGGAGGCCTTGGTAACTCTAGGTTTGCTTCTTCAACCAACAGGGCGCCGCGTAAAGCCACCCCCGGTAAAGAAGGGGAAGAACACTGGTTGCTAATCGAGTTGAAACTTTTGGCAGATGTCGGGCTTATTGGGCTGCCCAATGCCGGGAAATCTACCTTGCTGTCAAAGTTGTCAGCAGCAAATCCGAAAATTGCATCCTATCCTTTTACTACCCTTGATCCACAATTGGGAGTCCTGCAATTTCCCTTTACGGAACCATGTATTATTGCGGATATACCAGGCCTGATTGAGGGCGCTCATCAGGGGGTAGGCCTGGGGCACCAATTCCTGCGCCATATTGAGAGAACCTCCACCCTACTGCATGTTATTGATATATCAGTTGATGAAGAACAGATACTTGCTGATTACAATACCATTAGAGAGGAATTAAACGCCTATAACGAGGAGTTACTTTCCAGGAAACACATTGTGGTGGCAAATAAGGTCGATCTCTTAACTGCTGAAGAACGAATCGCCAGGATTGATCTCTTGTCCCGACAAGGTGAGACCGTGTTGTCGTTGTCTGCTGATTCCGGAGAAGGGATAGAAGAACTTAAAAGTATACTTGGAGACCTGCTTGAAAATCAAAGGGCAGGTGTAGGTGATGACATTCCAGGTGAGTAGAGAAGAAGGGTTGTTTCTCAGACAGACCCTTTTTGATCAGGCAAAACGAGTTGTCATTAAAGTTGGTAGCGCTGTCCTGACAGACAGACATGGCATTGATCCGGAAATTATTGCAGCCATTGCTCGCCAGATTTCTTTTCTCCAGTCTACAGGTAGGGAAGTTATCCTCGTTAGTTCAGGTGCTGTTGCTGCTGGCAGGCAGAAATTGGATATTGCCAGGAAGGTGCATGAGGAATTACGGATTAAACAGGCCTTGGCTGCAACCGGGCAGGGACTACTTATGCAAGCGTATGAGCAGGCTTTTTCCGAATACCAGCAACAGGTCGCTCAAATTCTGCTTACCCATGAAGACCTCTCCCATCGAAGTCGGTATTTAAATGTTCGTAACACTATCCTGACTTTGTTCGAATTTGGGGTAGTTCCTATCATTAATGAAAATGATACGGTTTCTGGAGAGGAACTGCGTTTTAGTGATAATGATACACTCGGCGGCCTGATCACCAACATGATTGGCGCTGATATGTTTATTATCCTCACTGACGTTGACTGTCTTTATACTGCCAACCCAAGTGATGATAGTAATGCCATGCCGGTATATACTGTTGCTCATATTGATCCTAATGTTGAACGAATGGCTGGCCACTCTAAAAGTTTGCTCGGTACCGGGGGCATGCTTGCCAAGATAAATGCTGCTAAGATGGTTGCTGCCTGCGGAGGCAGTTCTTTTATTGGGCCAGGAAATAATAGTAACATTCTTCAAGAATTGTTCAGCGGAGAAATGATAGGTACTTTTTTTCTACCCGCTGAAGAGAGAATAACCAGTCGGAAACATTGGATTGCCTATGTGTTGCGTCCTGAAGGTACCCTTGTCATCGATCAGGGAGCCAGCACTGCACTGATGACCAGGGGGAGGAGTTTACTACCCTCTGGCATTATTACCGTTACTGGAAAATTTAATATTGGTGCCCCTGTACAGTGTCAGAACGAAAAAGGTGAAATTGTCGCTTCCGGGCTGAGTAATTACTCTTCTTCTGATATTGAACGAATTAAAGGACTGAAAAGCTCACATATTCAACAGGTGCTTGGATATAAAGATAACGATGAGGTCATTCATCGTGATAATCTGGTCCTTAGACAATCGTCCTAGAGAGTAGGGTATGTTGGAGTCTGTATACTTCGCTCCTTCCATTTTCTGTTTCTTTTTTGTTTAGGCAGAAATGAATCAATGTAATCCACCCAAAATAAAGAAACCGTATTGTTGACCCCTTCTGGGTATCGCAAATTTCTAAGTCAAGATTATCGTTATACGGTTTTTAGTTTTATGATTGTTTAACAGCAGGCAAACGAAGCCACTTGAAAAGGAGGAAAAATGGAGAGTGTACAGCTTGAATCAGCAATTATTGATATTGCACGAAAAGCACGCGCAGCCTCACGGCACATGGCATCTTTGCCGACTTCCATCAAAAATCGGATATTACTTGATACCGCATCGGCCTTGCAGGAAAGGCAGGATGCAATTATTGCTGAAAATCAGAAAGATCTTGAAGCCGCAAAAAACAAGGGCTTATCTAATGCAATGCTCGACAGGTTGGCTATTACCGAAAAGGTTATCGCTGATATGGTGCAAGGGATTCATGAGATAGCTGCCCTTGACGATCCTGTCGGTGAAATCCAAGAGATGCGGAAACGTCCCAGCGGTATAAGTGTCGGGCGAATGCGTGTTCCACTTGGTGTAATATGTATGATTTATGAATCCCGTCCCAACGTCACTATCGATTCTGCTGCTTTATGCCTCAAGGCTGGCAATGTAGTTGTTCTCCGTGGTGGATCTGAGGCTATTCATTCCAACTTGGCACTTGCCGGGATCATGCAGGATGTCTTGCAAAAAGCCGGGGTCGATCAGGCTGCAGTACAAGTTTTGCCCTATACTGATCGTACATGTGTAGATGTGCTGCTTCAGCAGGAAGAATACATCGATCTGGTGATTCCTCGCGGAGGTGAAGGTTTGATCCGTGCGGTTACTAAAAAGTCTATGATTCCGGTCTTAAAGCACTATAAAGGTGTTTGTCATGCTTTTATAGACAGCGATGCTGAACAAGAGATGGCTGTTCCTATTGTTATTAACGGCAAAACCCATCGACCAGGGGTCTGTAATGCGCTTGAAGGTGTCCTGATTCATGAAGCATGCGCCGCAGAAATGTTACCTGTCTTAGCTACTGCTTTAAAAGATGTCGGGGTACAGATTCTTGGCTGTCCCAAAAGCTGTGCCATAAGTGATATTGTTGAGCCTGCAACAGAAGAGGATTGGGGTAAAGAATTTCTTGACCTCATTTTGGTGGTGAAAATTGTTTCAGATATGGATGAGGCAATGGATTATATCGCAGAACACGGTTCTCTGCATACAGAAACCATCATTACCAGTTCTTACCAACGGAGTCAGCGATTCCTGCGAGAGGTCGATGCATCTGCAGTCATGGTCAATGCCTCCACCAGGTTCAATGACGGAGGGCAATTCGGGCTCGGTGCGGAAATCGGTATTTCAACAACCAAGCTTCATGCCTATGGTCCAATGGGACTCAAGGAACTAACCACCCAGAAATTTATTGTTTTCGGTCAGGGAGAAATCCGTAGCTGATTACATCAATGACGGTTTTAAACAAACAGAAGGTAGGTCTGTTTGGTGGAACATTCGATCCAGTACATGACGGACATCTTGCTGTAGCACGGCATGTACTGGCTTGTTGTGATATTCAATACATTCTTTTTATACCTGCTCCTCACCCACCCCATAAAAAAAATACATCTACCTCTTTTCTCCAGCGGGTTGACATGCTCAATCTTGCCCTGGAAGGGGAGGAACATTTGCGGGTTTCACTCATTGAAAATGAGTACCCCGGCCCTTCCTATACCGTACGCACAATTAAGGAATTGAAGCAGCGCCAGATCGATGTGGAACATTATCTCATTATCGGTGCTGATTCACTGGTCGACCTGCCACATTGGTACAAAGCCAATGAATTGATTGCATTGGTTAATTTAATTGTCGCAGGGAGAAATAAGGTGGCTGTGCCGACTGTAGCCGAGACCATCAATTCCTTTCATATTCCGTACACCTGTTATAAAACTGGCCATAAGTGGATACTGGAAAATGGCAAAACCATCCAGTACCTCCGTGATATTGAGTGGTCGGTATCCTCTTCAGAGCTACGCTGGCAATTGGCACAGGGAAAACGCCCCTCAATGATGTCACCATCCGTTTACCGCTATATCATTGAAAATAAACTCTATTTACATAGAGGTCCATCGTGAAATTTATAGCTGATCTTCATATTCATTCCTTGTTTTCAAGGGCAACCAGTAAAGCGAGTAATCTCCCAGGACTAGCTGCCTGGGCAGCAGTAAAAGGGATTCAGGTCATCGGGACAGGTGACTTCACCCATCCTGAATGGTTTGCGCAGATTACAGAGCAATTAGAAGAAGCAGAACCAGGCTTTTTTAAATTAAGCCAAAGCTACCACGCAATTGAAAACTCTCTGCCGGGTGATTTGCGTCCGCAAATCCCGTTAAGCGATATTCGTTTTGTCTTAACCTCAGAGATTAGCTCTATCTACAAAAAAAATGACAAGGTGCGTAAAAATCATAATCTTTTGTTTGCACCAGACTTGGCGAGTGTTCGTCGCATTAATCGTACTCTAGGCAATATTGGTAATCTCCATTCCGATGGACGCCCCATATTAGGGCTTGATGCTAAAATATTGTTGGAAATTGTTCTTGAGCAGGCTCCCCAGGGATTTTTAGTGCCAGCCCATGTGTGGACCCCATGGTTTTCTCTTTTTGGATCTAAATCCGGATTTGATAGGATCGAGGAATGTTTTGAGGAGCTTACTCCTCACATTTTCGCCCTTGAAACAGGTCTTTCTTCTGACCCGGAAATGATCAGAAGAATTTCAGCCCTTGACCGTTATACCCTTATTTCAAACTCAGACTGCCATTCGCCTGCGAAGTTAGGCCGAGAGGCCAATGTTTTTTCTACTGGTTTTGATTATTATTCTATGCGGGAAGCTATGCAATCTCCAGTTGATGAAAAAGGAGAAAAGGTTTTTGAGTCCACTGTTGAATTTTATCCTGAAGAGGGGAAGTATCACTGCGACGGCCATCGTAAATGCAGCATCTGTTTTGAACCCTGGGAAACAAAAGAAAATAATAGCCGTTGTCCAGTATGTAACAGGCCGCTCACTGTGGGTGTACTGAGCCGGGTCTTGGACCTGGCTGATCGCGAGAAACCACAATACAATGATCATGATCCAGCTGTGCATAGTTCTATTCCCTTACCAGAGGTACTAAGCGAACTGCTCGGAGTTGGACCTGCCACCAAAAAAGTTGCTGCAGCCTATGCCAAGTTAATAACCCTTTTTAAATCTGAATTTTCACTTTTACTAGACGTCCCCATTGAGGATATCGTGCGTAAATCCACTCCACTTATCGGAGAAGCTGTTCGTCGGATCAGGGAAAATGAAGTAATCAGGACTCCAGGCTATGATGGAGAATTCGGTGTTATAAAGGTTTTTGCCGAAGGAGAACGTGACAAAATTGCCGGTCAACTCAACATGTTTGCGCCGCTTGTGCGTACCAAAAAGAGAAAAAAAGAGGGAAAGGTACAGACTCCTCCATCTCCAACGGCTACCAAGGTCGTAAAAAAAAAGCTGCAAAAGCTCAACCCTGAGCAACAGGCAGTTGTTGATGATACTGCTGAGGTAGTGGTTGTCAAGGCAGGGCCAGGAACAGGAAAAACCCATGCATTAGTGCAACGGGTAGCAAGGGTTGTTAAAGAGCATGACCAACCATGTACTGTAATTTCATTTACGAATAAAGCAGCAGACGAGGTGAGGGGACGAATAGAGCAAACTATTGGTCCCTGTCGCAGGTCGGTACAAGTTCATACCTTTCATGGGTACTGTCTTTATTGGCTTCGCAGATATAATCCGTCACTGCAACCTCTTGGCCCGAGAAAACGATACCAGATATTGCAGACACTCTATCCTGATGTTGAGACGCCCAAACTGCAGCAACTTTCCCAAGAGATTATGTTATCAATTTCTTATTCAGCTCAGAGGGAAAACTATCTAGCGTACCTTCATGCAAATAACTCTATAGATCTTGATACCATCATTCCTTTTGCTTTGGAGATGCTTAAGGAGGAAGGTGAGGCGTGTCTGGAAATGCGAATCCAGACCGGCCATCTGTTTGTGGATGAATTTCAGGATATCAACCAGGACCAGTATGATTTGGTCTGTTCTTTGGCTCAAACCTCTCCTGTGTTTATCATCGGCGATCCCGATCAGGCGATCTACGGTTTTCGTGGTGCTGATTCTTCTTGGTTTCAACAGTTTATCGATTTACGTCAGGCCAGTTGCCATCAACTTGTACAAAATTACCGTAACAGTACGCATATTATGGAGGCAGCTGAGCAGGTTATTGGCAATAACAGGGAAAGAACTTTTATTATGCCCATGCTGGCTGCTTCTACGGGTACCGGGCGCTTGTATCTGCAACCGTGTACGACTCCCACTCAGGAGGCCCACTGGATAATTGAACAGATCGAAGTTTTGGTAGGTGGTACTTCGCATCGGGAAATAGAGAAAATTGAGATGTTGGAAGAGGCAACGTATTCTCTGCAGGATATCGGAATCCTGTTTAGGACATCACATCAGATGCAAGTTGTCAGTAAAATCATGGCAAAACATGGAATCCCTTTTCAAACCGTTGATCTTAAAGCCTTTTATACTCGATCTGAAATGAGGCCACTTTATTGGGCGTTATTACTTTTGGCTGGCCTGGCTGATGTTGAACAGCAGCTTTTTTTGTTTGGCCAGGAGAAAGGAGTCGGCGACAATATGGTAAATATTGTACGGTACCACCTGTATAAAGATAATCAGGAAACAGGTACTTTACTTGAGCTTGATCCCTCGTCAATCGTTCAGGAAAAAATACGGTTACGGGTGCGTGCTTTTCAACTATTTTTTACCCAATTGGAGCAGTTTGTTTATTCAACCGAGTCGTTAGCAGATGTTATTGACCGGCTTGCCTTGTATTATAAGGTGGATAAAGAGGTGGGTGATATACAAAGACTACAGAATTTATCACTTAATTACGGACAAACTATACGTGATTTCGGTCAGTATTTATTGCGTTATAGTGATTCGATTATTTATGATGATAAGGCTGAATGCGTGACCCTTTCTACTATGCATGCTGCAAAAGGATTGGAGTATAAGGTCGTTTTTATTGCTGGCGCGGAACAGGGTCTTATACCTCTTTATCCCAGAAAACCATTGGCAGAAGATGCTTTGATAGATCATGTTGAAGAAGAACGACGGCTATTTTATGTTGCAATGACCCGTGCAATCGATATGCTTTATTTTTCGTATGTTCGCTCAAGAACTCTCTACGGCCAGAAGATGCAAGCCATCGAGCCGTCCCAGTTTATTAGTGAAATACCGACTTCGTCTTTTACGAAGATAAAGGGCGGTGGGAAACCTCGGAAAAAGAAAGCTCACCACAACCGACAACTTTCTCTTTTTACATGACATGAAAGATCAGGCCGAACAGATTGCGTACCTTGAATCAGAACTGATTCAACTCAAGCAACAAAATGCACAGCTGATAAAACAAGTCAGGCAGGCGGACAGTGCCAGTAAGGCAAAATCAGATTTTCTCGCCATGATTAGCCACGAGATCAGGACGCCTATGAATGGAGTTATCGGGCTGAGTAAACTCCTTTTAGGAACAGTGCTTGAACCTCGACAGCGTGATTTTGCAGAACTCATTCAAGGCTCTGCAAAGAGCCTGTTATCTTTGATCAACAGCCTGCTAGATTTTAGTAAAATCGAAGCAGATAAAATGATCCTGGATATTGATAAGTTTGATATTCGGCTTCTGGCAGAGGAGTTGATTTCCCTTTACGCTGTTACCGGCAAGCAGAAAGGACTTTCCCTTCACCTGTCACTTGATGAACAGTTAGCCCGAAGTTACAGAGGTGACGCATATCGCCTTCGGCAGATAATCGTCAATTTGCTTGGCAACAGTATTAAATTTACAGAAAAAGGGAGTGTGTTTCTTACCATAAAAAAAGAAGGGGTTGCTGGTGAGAAAGATGTCTTGTATCTCACTGTTCGGGATACAGGGATTGGGATTGCCCCAGACATGATTGACTCCCTCTTTCAGCCCTTCACTCAGGCCGATTCATCTTCAACCCGTAGATTTGGTGGAACAGGCCTGGGTTTGTCCATCTGCGCGAAACTGGTCCGGTTAATGGGGGGTCAAATAGGGGTGAAATCCACAAGCCAAGACGGGAGCATCTTTTGGTTTAGGATCGTACTGCAACCGTCAGGCGAGGCCGTCAAAAGTAGTCAGGCAGTAAAAACACCTGCTACCCAGCTTACACTCCCTCAACAAAAGCAGCATTCGCTACCAGCTTACCCGTTGGAAAAAGAAGTACCGTCTTTTAATATACTTATTGTTGACGACGATAATACTAACAGAATAGTGATGGAAGAGATCTTTCGTTCATCCACGGTTAACCTCTTTTTTGCGTGTAATGGTGAGGTTGCGGTCAATATGTGTAGAGAAAGACATTTTCATCTAATTTTTATGGATTGTCAAATGCCGATTATGGACGGGTTTGAGGCCACTAAAATTATCCTTACCCCGGATCATGGAAAAAATGAGAGGGATTTACCCGCTATCATTGCCTTGACTGCTGACGCGACCCTTCAAACCAAAGATAAATGTTACGACGTGGGCATGGTGGATTACCTGGTAAAACCTATCGATTTTCATAAATTACTCATGGTGCTTAAAACGTGGCTCCCAGAGGTCGATATTCCCGCACTTAGAGTGAATGGACAGGGAGAAAATACGGAACAGCAGCAGGATGGGCAGCAACTTGTTGTCATTAATCTAGCCTCGTTTGAACGCCTGAAGCACCATGTCGGAAATATAGATCACGTTGCACATGTTTTTGTTAAATCCATAGAGGCTCGGCTTGTCGAATTGGTAGAGACCGTACAGCAAAAAGATGCAAAAGGAGCCCAGAAAATTGCTCATACCTTGAAAGGGAGTAGCAGCCAGATCGGTGCAGATGAGCTGGTAAGGCTTTGTTTACTGGTTGAAAGAGCAGGCAAAAATGAGCAAGTGCTGCAAATAGAACGTTTGCTGCCTAAAATGCGAACTGCAGTCAAAGATGTTGCGGATTTTTTTAAGGAACAACTTGATTAACATCTCTTATATTTCGTAGAATGTATTAATCGTTAAATAAAAAACTGCTACCAAACATGTCAGCGCACCATCATAGTCGATTTTTATGCACGTTCTGATTGAAAAGGTACCATGAAACTCCCTGACAAAAAAATATTATTTTACTCGCAGATACAATGCTTACCGCCAACAATGCGCAGTCATTGGCATCAATAGGAATAATTACACTATGAGTGCATCCTTTTTTCCTGAGATTAGTCCGCGAATTTTGATTGTTGATGATGATGAAGTGATCCGGATTCTTCTTCGCCAATTTTTGGAAAGCGAACAGTATACGGTTGATGAAGCTGTTGATGGTTATGGCGCCCTTGATTGTCTGGGTAAGAAAACCTATGACATGGTTATTCTAGATATTGCTATGCCTGGAATTGATGGGCCCACGGTCTGTGAAAATATCGCAACCTCTTTTGTCAATCCTCCACCGGTATTGATGATCACTGCCGTTGATGATGATGAAGCAACGATTGATCGCTCTTTTAGTGCTGGTGCGGTTGATTATATCCGAAAACCCATCCGTTGGCCGGTTCTGAAAAATCGTATTCGGTATATCCTAGGGTCGCATCGTTCTAAAATTGAGCAGGAGCTATTGTCCAAAAAATATGAAATGATTCTTGATGCAGCTGCCAATGGGATATGCGGGGTTAATGCAGAAGGAATAATCAGTTACATTAACCCGGTTGGTTTGAAAATGTTTGAGTGTGAGGAAAGCGAGGTCACCGGTCGCCAATATATGTCTATTTTCAGACTTTCCACCCCGGGCAGTGATGACTTCAGCGTTGATTGCTGCCCTTTCTTTCATGATACTGAAAATGTTAGTCCGGTGCACTTTGATGAAGCACATTTAATTCGTAGTGACGAGACCAGTTTCCCCGTGGAGTTTTCAGCAACACCTATTATCCAGCGGGGTAAACTCCGTGGTGGGGTTTTGGTGTTTCAAGATATCACCGAACGTCAGGAGGCAGCAGAACTCATTCGCTATATGGCAAACTATGATACCTTGACCAATTTGCCTAACCGTAATTACTTTAGGCGACGTTTACCCCAGGCCATTTCGCTGGCAAAAAGGTATGATCGACTCTTATGTTTGCTTTTTATTGATCTTGATCGATTTAAGCCTATCAATGATACTTATGGGCATGGCATTGGTGACCTTGTTTTGGTGCAAGTAGCGGAAAGATTGAGATCCACCTTACGCTCATCTGATTCGGTCTGCCGTCTAGGGGGGGATGAATTCGTCATTCTTTTGGAAAGTACGGAAACAGCAGAGGGCGCAAGTCATGTTGCACAGAAGGCCATTGAATTGCTCAATGAACCCATTGAAGTAGAAAATCACATTTGCTACATCGGTGCAAGTATCGGGATATCAGTGTTCCCTGAGGATTGCCAAAACGCTGAAACTATGTTGCGTCATGCAGATATTGCGATGTATCAGGCCAAAAAGAACGGGCGTAACTGCTGGTGTTTCTATGATGAGAAAGGGCCGGTAGAAAAAGGCAAGATTCGATCATAAATTTCCTGATTCAAAAATGGACGGAATCTCTTTGAATCAGGAAAAACAAACCATTATTTCTTTTGGGCGATTGTCCGGATAATATCGGTCTGCCCAATGACGCCCACCAAGTCTTTTCCTTCAAGTACTGGCAAGGTGTGAACCTTTTTTTCTGCCATTAATGTTGCCAATTCATCAAGCGGTGTATCTGGAGAAACAGTGACGATCTCATAGGAACAGATATCGCTAACATGAGAGCCGGATATTTTTTTCATTTCTGCTTCCATTTTGTTAGGTCGCTCCAAAAAAAGAAATGAATCAAGAATGGCCACCGCCGTGGGAATATGGACTTTTTTGTTTTGAAAAATTAAATCACTTTCGGTTACCACGCCAACTACCTGATTTGCATCGTCAACGACAGGAGCACCATTGATCTTATGGGTAATAAGGGTTACTGCAAGGTCACGAACCGAATCCGATTCATTTACAACGATGACCTCATGACTCATGATATCTTTTGCTTTTAACATCTTTTCTCCTTTGAAGGATCAGCTTCGATTATTGTAACGAAAATTTGGTTTGCAAGTGTAAAATACGTCCAATAGCTTTTGGAAGCATCAAGGCAACCTGGGAAGCGGTAAAACCGTAAGGCTGTTTTTTTGCGAGCAAGTCGCCACTTACTCCGTGTATATGAACTCCAATACAGGCGGCCTCCCATGGTTCGTATCCTTGCGCCAACAGACTTCCTATCAGGCCGGAAAGAACATCGCCCATCCCTCCAGTTCCCATGCCTGGGTTGCCAGAGGTGTTAATGCACCATTGTCCCTGATTGGAGGCGATAACGGTCCCGGCGCCTTTAAGCACGGTAATTACAGGAAGATCATGCGGCATATTTTTCATCGTCTCTGCCCATTGCGCGGCATTGAGTCGATCTGCTTGTATTAATGGCACCGTAGTATTGATGAGCCGTGCCATTTCACCGGGGTGGGGAGTGAAAATCCTTGGCCCGGCAGGACTGGAGAGAGACACAGGGTGTGCAGCCAGAGTATTTATAGCGTCTGCATCCAATACCATGGGCAGGCTGCACTCTTTGTATAGGCGGAGGACAAGCTCGACGGTCTGGTCTTCCATCCCCATTCCTGGACCGATAACAAGGGCGTTCTTACCTTTAATGAGTTCAGTGATCTGTTGATAATCGGCAATCGAAAATGTCGAGTTTGAAGCAGGCAGCGGAACGGTCATCGCCTCTAAAAGAGATGTCTCAAATATCGGGTTCAGATCGTGTGGTACGCCCAAGGTGACCAGACCGCAGCCACTATGCAGACTGCCTTTGGCACTTAATATAGCCGCTCCTGTTTTTCCAGTTGAGCCTGCAAGGACGAGCAGGTGCCCGTTACTTCCTTTATGTCCCGCTGTGGCTTTTTTTCTTATTTTTGGCAATGTTGTCCCATCAAGTGCAAAGCCTGTCACACCGACCGGGTCATGCAAGAAGGGAGGAATACCAATATCAACCGTTTTGAGTCGGCCAATACCATCGCCTCCATGGTGTAAATGTCCAGGTTTGGGTAGCCCGTAGGTGACGGTCAAGTCAGCTCGGACAGCACCACCCAAAATTTGTCCTGTATCACTGTGCATGCCTGATGGAATGTCAGCTGAGACAACATAGAACTGGTGGTCTTGGCGTAGAGTATTTATAAGGGTTAGCGCGTCGAAGAAGTGGCCGTGGACCTTTCTGCAGAGACCTGTTCCAAAAACAGCATCAACAATAGAGTGTATCGTTTTTTCCCTGTGTAAGTCTATGATGGTTTTTTGAGCAGCTCGAAGACTTTCGACTGTGTCTACGACCGTGTAGTGAATTCCCCAGTGTTTGCTGATTAAAAAATTATGTCCCGCATCGCCGGTAAGTTCGGTTGGATCGACAAGGAAAAATATATGTGGAACAGCACCGCGGTTAAAGACTGTGCGTGCAATGACAAGACCATCGCCTCCATTATTACCAGGACCGACAAAGATAACCACATGCTTTCCTGCTACCTTGCCGATAGTCTTTTCCAGGCAATCAACGGTACATCGACCGGCTATCTCCATCAGCACCATTCCTGGTACCTGGAGTTCTTCTATGGTCCTCCTGTCAAGTTCGCGCATTTGCTGGGTAGTTGCAAGTTTCATGGTGATGTATAACACCTTGGGTTTAAGGATTATTTATGCAGAGCATTTCAATCAATGGAAGCGGTATTGGTTATCTGGTATTTTTTTCAATGTTTTCAGAATCAGATGCAGCTTTGTTTTACTCTGCCAGTTCTTCGAGATGCTGGGCGTATACTTCAGGAGAGTATTTTTCAAGACAATCCATACAGATGCCGTCTACAAACTGTGACTTGCAATATTGGTTGGCACCTTTTTTTAAAATATTCCAAAATTCATCGTCATCATATATCCTGTGACAGGAAGCACAAACAGGGATCACGTTAGCTATTCTGTTAATTTTAAGGAGGATTCTTCGGTTATAGGCAATAGTCATGACTCCGACACAGAGAATGAGCAAACTTTCAAAGATCGCCTCGTGCCAATTGACAGGTGTTGGGTTGGCATTAAATACAAGAAAGGGTATGTCAAACAGTTCATCTAGCCAGATAACGGCGATTACCAGAGAAATAGTGAGACATTCAAAAAAAAATACTTTACGGGTAACGGTGCACACATTCTTTGTTTTCAATTTATGGTCTCCCCCACTGTATTGCTTTTGATAGCTTGTGAGATGTCCTGAACAGGTTTCTTCTTATCCTGCTTCCATATTATACGGTATCATTGCATGATCTCTCTATCAAGGGGATTTCACACTAAAATTGAGGCTGAATATTAAACACTTTGTACTGAACAGCCTAATTCTTATTGAGACGTCTGCTCCTCGGTGGCACGGATGTCATCGTTATTTTGTGGTTGCCATCGCAACCCACCTTTGAAACCATAGCCACGAAAGAGATAGATTTCCTGCACGTTTTGGATACCGAACCAAGGTGATTTTCTGGTAATTACTATTTCTTCTACCGGATCCGAATGTTCAAACAAGGTCGCAACCCTAGCTTCCATTCCGGGGTAGGTGAATATACCCACGGCGTCCTGGCCGACAACCATGCTGTCATCAAACCAAAAATCATAGACATTGGGGCGTGCCCATTTGTTGATGGAAAGAGTTTTTGGTTGACCAGGAGTATAAAAAGCCAGTTCACTGGCATATTGGTAACGTAACCCAAAAATAAAAGTAGCTTCTGGATCGGGCATCTGTAAAACTGCAGTGTTAATTTTTTTCCCAAGCATGTCCCAGCCTGCTGTTTCCCTTGCTGTTCTGTCCAGATCAACAGGGAGCGGGAGAAGGGGATAGACGACTTGAACCATCACTGGTAAGGAGATAATCGCAGCCACTCCAAGAGTTGCTTTCCACATCGAATTTATTTGTTCAAATCTGGTTTTCCAGGGGGCATATGCCGCAGCAATGAAAATTATGCCGGTCGTATAAACAGGTGCCGGCCAATTTCCATAGATGCGTACATGGAATGCGAGAAGAAGAAAAATCAAAAAGCCAGGCAAAGACATCCACAGCAGATACGAAACTTTATGCCCCGGAAATTGTGTACGCGAAGACGGAAGTACCCAGAAGCGTAACAGCAGTAGAAAACAAACCGGCGTCACCAGCAACAGCTGGGAGCCAAAAAAATCTCCAATATATGCAAGAGTAACCAACTCACGGTTGTCTACGCCTCCCTGAAAGAGCACATGCCGAAATGTTACCCACTCATGTTGGCTGTTCCATATAAGCACAGGCGAAAAGATAAAAATACTTAACAGCAGTCCTATCCATGGCCAAATAGAACGAAGACAGGTCCTATATTCCCGGGTAACAAGTATACAGAGAAAGAGAGATGCAGGAAAAAGCACCATCGTGTATTTTGACAAAAGTCCGAGACCAAACCATATACCGGTAAGGAGCCACGGTGGGGCGCTGCGATCATTAACTGCCCTATAACCATGATAGCATGCTGCAGCCCAGCAAGGCAGCAAGAGCCCATCCGGTGTAGCGATTAAGGCGGAACCGTTAATGAGTAATATAAGCTGGACTAAAATTGCTGTGTGAAGAGCGCACCGCCAAGAAAAAAGACGCGCTGCTAGGAGACACGTATACCAAGAAAAAATGGCACACCCCACTACAGTTGGCAAACGTACTGCAAGTTCGGTTTGTCCGAAAAGTTGGGTTGCGAGCCAGATTGTCCAGGCAATCATCGGGGGATGGTCATGATAACCAAGGGCAAGGTATCTGGTCCATTGCCAATAGTTGGCTTCATCAGGGACAAGTAGAAACTGAGAACTGATAAAAAGGCGAATTGCAAGGGCTGTCACGATGACGAGTCCGGTCGACACCTTATAATTACGGCCTGTAGTTTTCATAACAGAGTACTTTAATTTGAATGGGTTGCGCATTGTCTTGGAGATTCCAGCTCTTCACTTGGCAAGAGAGTCATTGCTGAGAGTCTCCAAGAGGACTATATAGATTTTTATAACCAGACAATAAACTGGTTGCCGCTAACTTGATATATTTCAACCCATTTGAGTAGTTATAAATTTTATTTATTGTAACTATTCGGCGAATAACAAATAACCTCGCCTTAACCTCGATCTGTAACTGTTCAGCAGTGCTCCAGATGCGTACAAGCAGACAGGATAACTATAGCAATGCTATGTTTTCCTGTCTGATCGCGCGCAGATAGGGTGCTGCTGAATAGCAACTATGTCGAAAAGCAACTAAAAAAAGAAGCTTTTCCGAGTTTATTTAACCCCATAGTTTTCTTGCCACGGTGTATCATTTTTCGCCATGGCATTTAAAATACGTAATAATTTCTTGATGCAAGCAATCATTGCTACATTATGGTGCTTTCCTCTTGTAGTTAATCTCTCGTAAAATTCTCTAATCACAGGATTATGTTTGATAGCTGAAAGAGTGCCCATATACAGAAGACCTCGCAACATTTTCCGGCCTCCTTTAATTTTATTTTTACCTTTATGGTTACCACTCTCTTTACAATACGGTGCTACACCAACCAGGGCTGCGATCTTGCTATGGCTACACTTTCCAAGCTCTGGCAGATAAGTTACTAAGGCGTTGGAGCACACCTTGCCTATGCCTTTTACTTGCTTGTATTTTTCGGATTGCTCGGATAATTGACAATGGTCGCTCAGCTTTTCTAGCTTGCTCTCAGTCGTTTTCAGTTCTTTTTCTAAGCAACGGATCATTTTTGCTATCGATTTTTGAATATCTTTATCTGTTGTTTTATCGATACGGTTTTTTTCGGTAGTGATTAATTTAACAAGTTGGCGACTACGATTAAGCCATAGTTCAAGTTGCCTGAATTCATCACTTTTTGCGATTAAGACTGTAAGCTTTCCTTTAGGGTACAGATCCTCTCCAAAACTTTTAATCACATAGCTATCAATGGGGTCATTCTTTGCCAAAAAGCCCATTGCTTCAGCATATCTACGAACTTTTAATGCATTGGCCAAAACAACACTGTATGATTTCTTTTGAAGATAAACTATTACATCTTTTTCGTAACCACCAGTAGGTTCTAAGACAACAATGCTCTCTTCTGGGGGTGGCAAA
Source organism: Desulfobulbus sp. (assembly GCA_030600525.1). GTDB lineage: Bacteria > Desulfobacterota > Desulfobulbia > Desulfobulbales > Desulfobulbaceae > Desulfogranum. The sequence goes on from JAUVLX010000013.1 coordinate 19,444, forward strand.
ACATTCAGTAACTTACTGAATCCACAGATAGAGTTAGAGAAAGAAGCTTTCTTGTTGTGGATGCCTAAACAAATATCAATCTTGTTTTTAGCAATGTCAATTCCAACAAAGCCCATATTTCTTTTTTCGGAAGACTGTGTCATAATTATTAACCTTTGTAGTAGAAGTGGGTTTGTTATCTTTTGGAAGTCATACTTGTATTCGGAATCACTGGATACTTTCAGTGTTCTAAGCAACTATTCGACTTTGTAAAAGGTGCAGTGTGTCGGTCATGCTATTCAACGATCTCTAATGGATCTTGTTACGACCGACCTAACACACTGCTTCTTACCCAGAGTGGCAACCCTGGGTAAGAAAAACAAACTTCATTGTTTTCCCAATAAGAAGATTAATAAACTTCAAAATTACAGTCATTCATAGATGATTTATTTAATCGCTTTGTTCATTAAATCATCATACAAGCTACAAAACAATTTTACCGCGCCTGCCATGCCTGCTCCCAAAAATCGATCTCACACTGCATGCTGGCAACATAGGCATTCAGGGCTTCCACCTGTTCCGGGACATCAGTTTCCAGTGCATAACGGTTGAGGCACTCGATCCATTGTGTTGCCATCTCCTGCACCGCCGCATCCGCATACAGATCCAACCAAAGGCGGAAGGGGTGTTCAGGGCTTTTGGTTTCGGGCCGCATGTCCACCCGCCTTCCCACCTCGGCATATAAAACGGTACAGGGAGTTGCTGCGGCAAGCGCCACCAATAGGGAGGGGTGTCTGACCGCGCTGCTTTCCTGACGAATATAAGCCTGGGTCGCAGATCCCGGAGTCTCAGCAACCCAAGTCAACCCCAGTTTGCCTAAAAGTTGCTCCTGAATCCCCAACTCTGCCTCTTCCGAGAGCAGAGCGGAATCAATAAACATTTTTTTATCGGCATCGGTGGATACGCGCTCAGCCAGGGTGCGGCACACCTTGACATAATTCTGCAGATACAGGCCGTCCTGAATCAGATAATGCCGTATCTGGGGGAGAATCAGGTTACCGACAGCCAACCCTTCAACAAACGGGTGCGTTGCAGCCAACTCCCACTCCGCCGCGCAGGCTGCCAGACAGCGCTGATAAAAAGAAGAGGTGTTCATAACACTTGACTCCTCTCCTTTTCTCTGTGCTGATTTCAAGGCTTGACTGCACATACTGCCACATAATCTCCAGAGTCATATCCTGGGACGGGATCCTGCGGTGTTGTATCAGAAAAACAGGGATGACGTGTAAGCGTCTGTGCATAGAAAAGATCTGTAAATCCAGCTTTTACCGCTGCATCAATTTTATCCTGAGTCGGCCGCCAGTTGGCCCCACCTGCTAATTCAACCGGATAAGGATCACGAGGAAGCACCCCACGCAAGCGCTCATCATCCCAGGTACCATAAGCACCACCGAGACGATACAGAATTCCATAGGAGCTTTCAGCCGGTACATCGATAAGCAACACCCGTCCGCCTGGCTTGAGAATACGATACGCTTCTGTTACTGCCGCATCCAGGTCTGCAATATATCCAGGTGAACCATTAAACATCACCGTATCATATATTCCATCCCCAACCGGCATCTGCTCTGCACCTGCCTCGGTCACGGTCATACCACGCTTGCGGGCGATCTCCCCCATTGGTGCGGAAGGCTCCACCCCTTCTGTTATCGAAACACCATATTCTGACTGCAAAAGCTGTTCAAACAATCCTGTGCCGCAACCAACACTCAGGGTTCTTCCCGGAGAAGTTCCCAACACATGCGCAACCAGCCGCAGCTCTGATTCAAGAATAGCCTGATTTTTCTGAAACCAGGCATCATACGCATCCGAATAATCATCAAATGTAATCATTTACCAACTCCTTCCAATCCAAAGCAAAAAATAAATCGCAAATTACAATTGCAATACAGAAATATGCATCGATATAAAACAAAGAAACTGCACTGAGAAAAACAGGCATTTCCGTGAAAAAAGCTTCTACAGAAGAAAAGCTGAAGAGCTTATCTGTCCTCCTCTTCGCCCCCTCCCGACAAATGTAAAATCGCTTCATTGGCTAAAATCAAACCAAAGATACCGGTCAAAGTCGGCAGACTACCAAGGATGACACGTTTGCGTCCACGGTTTTCATACTTATTTGCAGGTGGCACGCTTGGATCAGACACAGGTAAAGTGTAGGTGAAATTAACCTTTTCAGTTGAAAATACGCAGCGGATGCCAGTCTCTATCCCAATTCGTCTCAGCCTTTTACGTACCCTTTTCGCAAGTGGGCACCCACGGCTTTCTGCAATATCTCCCACAGCAATTTTTCCAGTGTCAGTTCGCAAAGCGGCACCCATTGAAGACAGAAGAGGGATCCCCCTGTTATATACCTCTGCCAGCAATTGTATTTTGGGATTGAGACTGTCAATTGCATCAATGACAAGATCCGGAGTAGGATCCAGGATGGTGCTCAGCGTTTCCTGATCTGCAAACACCTCATGTGCTTCTACCCGGCAATTGGGATTAATGGCACGTACCCTTGCTTCAGCGACTTTGGCCTTGGGCTGATACAGTGTTGATTCCAGAGCAAGAATTTGTCGATTGATATTGCTGGGCTGAATAGTATCAAAATCAAAAAGACGCAGGCTACCGACACCTGCCCTGGCTAGTCCCTCTACAGCATAGCCGCCAACAGCACCAAGACCAATCACAACCACCCTGCTTGACTGCAGTCTTCTGAATCCACTATCTCCGAGAAGCTGCTGTGTGCGTAAAAACCTTTCCATTTTCCCAGACAGATACCTTTAAATCTTCTACGTTTATCTTTTTTAATTGCGCAACCTTGTGATACAGGTCCGCTATCCACATCGGTTCATTATATGATCGCCCTCCCCTCTCCATCCATCCAGCCACCAGCTGATCAGGGGCATCGGTCTCAAGCAGTATTCTTTCCACCGGCGTCTCGACCAGCACCTTTTTCAGCCTGGCCTCAGTTCTACCGAGCAGACGTGTGGAAAAGGAAATGTAGGCACCGGCCTTAACCAATCTCCACATAGTCTCTACAGAACCAGAGTAGGAATGAAGCATAACAGGAGGTGCATCTGGCCCGGCAAACTCCTGCTCTACTGTGTCGACCACTGCCCCCCAGCTCCTCACACAGTGAACGACCAGCGGACGATGGTATCGAAGAGCAAGTTGAACCTGGGCCTTGAACAGTGCAACCTGGTGAATAGAATCAACCGGGCAACGTTTATCAAGCCCAATTTCTCCCACGCCACAGCTATGCTGCTCAAGTATCATGCAAAAACGATCTTTCCAGCCCTCTGTTGCCAAATCTGCATACCAAGGGTGGATACCGATAAAGGGTATAACTCCAGGTATGGTCTGAGCAAGCTCAACCACCCTTGTCCAATCATTTTCCGAGGTGGCATTACAAAAAAACTGTTCTACTCCTTTTTGTCTGGCTCTGGCAATCACCAATGGCAATTGTGCCCGAAGACGTTGATCCTGCAGATGCAGGTGGGCATCAAGATAGCTTGCCACAGTGTTCCTGTTGAGTCCCTCTGCTAAAGATTTCATGTCGAATGTGTTTTCCGCAATAAAAATACCGTATAACCAGTTACAAGACCGATAGCCCTCTCTGCGGCTGTTGAATACCTCTTTTTTCTATAGAGATAAACAAGCTAACAGCTCAGTCAACATCTGATTCATATTAAAACGCGGAATCACGAACACCTGAAAGCTACCAATGAGGAATTGGAAAGGTGCAACAACGTCTTAGAACAAGACTGCAAGGAAACGCTCCATCCCATAATCACGGATTCTTTTTGGAACTGCTTGAGTTGGCAGTGCCGGCAAACACTCACCACTCATCAGTGGACATGACAATAAAAGAAGAATTCCGGTGCTGTCTGACTTACTGGGATTGGAACTGGCAACCATGCCTTTTCTCTCCACAATCTCTACTGAGAATGGACAGAAACGGGAGCAAAAACGATAGGCACCTTGAAAAAATATTTTTCAAAGTCCCAGATGATAATGATAAAACAGGAGCGGTAAGATCACGGATACCCTGACGCAGCACTCTCAGATTCAGCCTATTTTCCCCGTCCTGAAACCGTTTTGCTCGTCCGGAAATAAAAAAACCGGACCACAATAATATGATCCGGGGATGCCCTGAAAGTCCACGTATCGAAAGCGTCTTCACATGCCTAGAAAAGACAACTTCGCACTTCAGGCAGGTCTTCTGACTTCCGGATCATTCGACTCACTGCGCCTTCCCGATAATTATATCAGTGACATTAATGCAGTATTCGTCCCCGGTTACAGCGGCGGGCCCGTCTCCGATTACACACGGAGTTCCCTTTTCATCCATTACGGAACCTGAAATGTACTTAAGTCACTAAAACAAAAAGACCTTCAACAAGTCAAGCAAAATCTATGACTAATCATTCCTTGGTTCGTATCTGTCCAGAAATGAGGGATTTGGTTTAAGAGCGGAAAAGCGAAATCGCCATTGATTATATTAAGCTGTTGATACATACTTACTAAAAGGCTTATTATTAGAATATACTCTATATATGCGATGGGCGCAAAAAGAGCTCCTTGAAGGAGATTCATATGGAAAATAAAGGGATGAGAAGGCTTTCAAGAGCTATTTCTATACGTATTGCCTTGCCGGCACTCCTTACCATTCTTCTTTTTATCGTCTCTATTTTTCTGGTCATCCTCCCCTCACTTGAAAAAAGTTTCATGGCTGGCAAGCGTGAGATGATCAAGGAACTCATTGAGAC
>JAUVLX010000143.1 GCA_030600525.1 Desulfobulbus sp.
CTTCGGGTCATCTTTGAATGCGACTCAATCACAAAATCCTCAACGTAGCCCTGCTATGCCTGCGGTTTTGTTCAATCACCGCATCCAAATCTGGCCCAAATCTAAGCGCAATATCAGCCAGGTTATTCCCTTACAGGCCCTTATCTGACTCGGCTTTAATCTAGTCTACTGCGTAATATTGCAGAAATTGGTTCGGCGCCGCATAATGTACTGAAAATACTGCTTTGTCCCCAGTCACTTAGCTAACTCTTTATTATTATCCCATTGCGGTTTCCCGCTTTATTCTTATTTTTTAAGAGTACAATTCGAGCAATTGCCTAATCGTTTGAGATACGAGTGAGTTTAACAATAAAAAAAGAGGGGCAAACATGACTACACAATTATCCTATACGAAAGTTGAAAAAAAAATACTGCCAAAATTCCGGAAAGAAATGAATCTTGCAGAATCCACCGAGGATGTAAAAAAATTTTTCAGCTATGCCATGCAGGATCTTCTTTCGCAAGTTTTTACCGAAAAGTATAAGCCCTCATTTGATGATGTTCGCTTGCAGATTGACCAAAGCCAGCCCTTCTTTTTAAATGACACAGTACGTCAACTTGAGGATTATGCACTTATTTGGAATAATTCGGATTTATCAGTGATAATGTCACGTTTTGCTAAGATAGCTGCACACCGTTATAATCATCTAGAGAAGAAACCAGAGAAAACTGAATCGAAAATAAGAATGTAATCAGTCAGGTAGGTGAGTACGTTTTTAACCGTAGACAAGGTTCCTATAGACATTGCAGAAATTTCCGGTCTGAAGCTTAAACATCGGCACCACGCAGCTTGACGTTTCTTTCACATTTCAACAAGTGTATACTACACATAATCTTTGCTTCATATTTTTCCCTGCCACGCACGCTTATCGGGTAACTGCGGGGAAAAATAATGAAGCAAAAATTTACACCTCGAGAGTTTGGGCCGCTCTTTCGTAATCATCCTCCTTTACGTAAACGAGATATCCATAACTCCCGTGTCCATCTGTTACGCCGCTCGCAGCGTAGACATTAATATCGGCCTCATGCAATCGTTGGTGGACCTGAGCTAAAGCTCCCAACTCATCGTCCCCTTGGATTAAGAGCGCATGATGAGGGCCGTCAATCTTCATTGCAGACAATTCGGCTTCATGGATTAATTTTAAAGGATCTTCAGGAAAAATTGTTAACTGGGTCGAATTGGGGCCAACCGGTATGACAGAAAAAGCGAGTTGATTTATCCCCATTTCAGCCAACATATTGAGCAATCCATACGCTTCCCCAGGCTGGTCCCTAACTATTGTATAAAAATATTGAACTCTTTGAATTGTAAATGGCATGTCTCCTCCTTGTTACTTCATTGAAGAAAGATTCTTAAAACCTCCATCTCTAACATCATTATAAGAAAGTGCCTGGAGGTTTGTCAATCGGGCCAACGCAAAATTATTAGTACCAATCAAATTTACTGCTAGACATTAAAGTGAGGTAAAAGTTAAATTGACTAAAAGAGCCGACGACACTTTGGAAACTTCAGAAGATTTCATAGCCAAAGCCAAAGCCAAAATTGTGAGTGAAGAACTGAAGGAAACCTACAACCGTATTGCCAAACGCTTATCGAACTAGAGGAGTAACAGGTATCAGAAATGAAAAGTGTGCTTCCCTGCATAAGGAGTGCACTTTTCTTAACCTGAAGATGTTTCCAGCTAAAGCCGTCAACTCGGCCTTGACAATTTTGATCGTTGTTTAAAGGTTACCAGGGAAAGGCAATAGATCGTCGTCAATTCGAGGAGTTATTACATCAAGCGTTTACAACTCAGAGAAATAGAGGTTCGTCTTTATAAGAAATATGATTCACACTGGAATAGAATAGACCGATTGGAGTGTGGAGAGTGAGATGAAGATTAAAACGAGTCAGCTGTCAAAAACATCATTAATCGCAATTATCGATGCTTTGCGCAAGGAAGGAGTTATTCGAGATGACTTGATTATCGCATCCTATAAGCGCGATCTAACTTCGCATCTCATATCAATTAAAAGACAGCTTGAAAAAATAGAAAGCAAGCTAAACCGTAAAAAAGTTTCAATGCAAAACCACAATAAATTGGTCCGGAAATATAACCAGCTTGCTGTATCCGGAAAAAAGAAACTCTCCAAACTGGAAAAACTTGAGTCGAAGAATGAAAATGCCATCAAGTAGAGCTGATTTAGCAAAAATCTACATTCCAAAGAAAGGACTTTGCCTCACTGATGATGTTTATCGGGATGTACTGCAAAATAATGGCCGTTATGGTCTTTTCGCCCGGCCAAAACAAAGACTCAGCTCCAGACAGCAGGTGGATCTGTAATTCATATTGCCGGAAGGTTGTTTCGACTCTGCCTGCGATTTTTCAATCATAATAGATGCAGGACAGGAAATAGATGAAAGCGATGAAGCCCCCTTGCAAAGGTACCGGCTAAAGCCGGTAGTGCACCTTAAAATTGGTATACGTAAAAAATCAGTCTAACAATGGATAACGAACAGATAAAAAAAGAAATTTCGGTAAGGCTGGAAATCGAGAGAGAAGTTCGAAAGCAACTGCAAAACATTGAAAACCGAAATACGGAACCTGTGAAGAGTCGTTGGCAATGGTTGGAAAGCAAGCTGATGCTACTGGTTATAGGGGCATTGCTCAGTGGTATACTTGTTCCGACGTTCCAGTTTACACAGGAGAAAATTAAATGGCATCGACAAAATCGTTACGACAGCCTTGAACGACAGCTTACTAGCATGCGTGGGAGCTTGAAGCAATTTATTGCTGTCCACGGATTAAGTGCCGAACTCTACAATCTGGGATCAGGTGCCCTTAAGAGTCAGTCTGCCGCTCCCAATCAGGTTCAATTTGAAGATTGGCAGAAGGAATTCAATTTACTCCGCAAGCGACGTATAGGAAAGAATGCTACGTTTGCAGCCACTGTCTTCTTTTTCCCTAAAGGATCCCGTGAACAGATACGAAAAGCTTGGAACGCCCTGCTGCTATCAGTGCAAAAGCTTGAAGCTCTTGTAGAAAAAATTCTCAATAACGATTCAAAGAATTTTATTGAAGTTAATGGGCAGCAGTTGACAATGAACAAGATCCCCATTCAATTGGATGTTAGCCTTTCAGAGATGAACAAAACCTACAATCATGTATTAAAAATACTTCGTCAGCAGTTCCAGGAGGTGGAAAATGAAAGTTCAAAATTTCGTTAATACCCTCAGCGTTGCCGTTCTGTCTATGTTTTTTTGCACTGTGGTCCCGTTCGCCGCAGCAGATGTGGGAGGAGGTGGAGGCCACCCGGCAACACCATGGAGACTGGAGGGTCCTCAAAGTGTCTTTGATCTGGAGCAGGCAAAAATTCAGGCCGCAAGGTATCAGACGTTATCAATTTCTAAAGAACACACAAATGACGAAACAGAAAACAAAACGGTTCTTATTGAAGGTGTGGCACTTTCTCCCTTGCCAACCAGTATAGGGGACATTGCTGTTAACGAATTTATCGGAAATACCGACTCAGGCGAACCCACAAATATATCCTTCAGCCAGATCGAAAGTTTCAAGATAATATCGAAAAACAAAGAAACGATCACCCTGCTGGTGACTATTTGGCCAGACATATCCCCTGAAGAACTATTACAAAAAAAACCTACCTATACGGAGATTTCTACGGGGTACAGGCGAAACATGGTTATCCATTTAAACCTGAAATTTGCAGATGGCCGGAAAAAGGTGCTTTTGGGAGAATGGGAAGATAAAATACCACTGGAGGAGCTTGATGTAGGAACACGATGCGATTTCTACGAGGAAGATCCTTACTTGATTCATCCTCTTAAATTTTGGTGGGCAATCCCGTCGGTGGCTAACGACAAAGAGTATCCTTTCCGAATGATGCCGCTTAAACGGTAGAACCTTTGTCTTGCAGATATCTCTTAACGTGTCCACCAAGTTGTGTTGCACTAAGCAATGAACAAATCTTTGAGCCCTTTATACGGACATCCGCCGCCGGAAAGAATATAATTTAACTGGGTTCTGAGTAGGTCAAGTTTTCTTCCAATTTCCCTGGGATATAATCAAGCTGCGACAATTACATATTGTCATACCACCAAGTTGGGATATACCATATGTTACAACCAAAGCTACTACAGAAAACAGAGAACCTTCCCAAGGATATTGGAATGAGTCGCGACCTCTTAAGCGAAGAGTTGGAGCAAATTAAAGCAAGCGAGAAGCACTACAGAATGCTGCTTGATGAATCTATGGATCCAACCTTCTCGTTTTACCCTGACGGGACATATAGATATGTAAACAAGGCTTTTGCCGTCGGCGTCGGTAAAACCCAGCAAGAAATTATCGGTTATAAAATCTGGGACGTCTTTGACAAGGATGAAGCGGACAAAAGATTCGCTATTGTAAAACAAGTATTCAATGCAGGAAAAACCGTAGAGGTTGAGGTCCGTGTACCACTGACCACCGGGAACACTTTTTATCTGACAACCGTAAAGCCCATATTTTCAGATATCGGAGACGTTGAAACGGTTATCTGCACCTCAAAAAATATTACCAAACGCAAGCAGGCAGAAATCGCTCTCCAGGAAAAACACGACAAGCTCGTTCAAGCACAGAAAGAAATCGAAACTCTTTCCGGGTTTCTCCCGATATGCGCCTCCTGCAACAAAGTACGCGACGATGAAGGCTACTGGGGAAAAATTGAGGCCTATTTTATTAAACACTCAGATGTTGAACTCACCCACAGCCTATGTCCTCATTGCATGGAAGCTCTCTATGGGAATGAGGAGTGGTATGAAAAAATTACCGATTCGTAAAAATGAATGCTATTTTTGACCCCAAATGCCTCATCCCCCCCTGGCAAGGGACCTCAACTGGAGTAATTTTAATTTTATCTGAATTCCTAAAGATCGTCGAAAAACACCGAAATATCATAAATAAAGATGGTCACGAATTGTCTCGAACCGAGAAAATATGCCAGTTCCCTTTTCTGGTTTGAGCAGGAATCGATAGTGATCATTCTATTGCATTTACTGCGGTTCTGATTTTTCCTGTATAACCTCCCCAAATTTGCGTACCTGAGACATGAGACCGTTCATTGTTGATGATGGGTTGACCGGGCACCCCGCACTCTGGAGGATAGTTGCTGTCCAGGTGTTGCATGTCTTGAAAAGGTGATATGTTTCCTCAGATGCATAGAACCGGCTGCAGCCGTAATTTCCATGGCCCAAAGGAACTGCAAAACCAAATTTATCACGCGAGAAGCTTTTTGAAATATGGCGGACCATTTTCTCGAATCCAGGGACGGAAAGCTCTAACATAATGATCTCGCTGTATAGAAAATAGCTCTCAGGTGGTCCGCGAAAACCGACTAGGTGCAAAACACTTGATGTCGGCAACAGCAGAGCCTTGGCGGCAAGTCCCGATCCGGGATCGAGAGATGTGTAATAGTCTCTATCTCCCCAGCCGATTTCCAGGTAATCCATATGAGCGAATGTTCGGAGCTTTGGCCAGGCGGATAGCATGATATCGGTACGTTTTAAAACAATCCCTGCGTGCCAACCGTGACTGACCAGAAATATTATCCTTGTCTGCTCATCCTTTTGGGGAGGGAACAATGCGTTGGACTGCACGGTGCAACCGTTTGCCAGTGTCACCATGATGAAAAGTAGCGCCTTGGCTATAAGCCTCCTCATACCTTTCCTCCGAAATGGTTAGGATAGCGTCCTTAATAAGCACATAAGACCCGGAGTAACCTTGAAATATAACGTGGGGACAAAGGCACTGATCGATAAGAGGTAGTTCCCGATTAAGGTTTCAATTCTCTCTATATATATCTTTACTTGCTTAACACTCCGCTTCAATTGCCGGACTACCGAGAAACAGGAAAAGAGCATTCCTAAGGCAAACAATAATTCCACATTCCCCCCATTACTCGAACAAATCCGCATTATGGCGGACTATCCAGGAGAGCTGTCAACGCAGCCAGTACATATGCACAACCGACCATGACCAGCACTGCCGGAAATCCGAACAGTGGCCATGGCGGAAAGTGTTGCCGGGTGTGCACCCCCCCGTTCGCTTACCTGCGTGGTTACCATGTACCGACGTTCCTGCTCGAACCCGTCGGAGGATTCGCTCTGACAAAAAGATGTTCCGATAACAAACGTCAAGACAACCGCTGTAACAGCCCACAGAACCACAACCATCACTGCTCTGTTCCTTTGCACGGCTGAACGGTCATTTCCGGCAGTCATACTCGCCTCTCTTCAGTTCTACGAAAAAAACGTCTGCTCGCCCTGTGCCTTTTTTTTCTGCTGGTCTAAAGATATAGATGACAATGTTCTTAAAGGAATTATACTCTTTTTCAAGGATGGAGTAATAAGGAAAAACCGGTGAGACAAAAAAGTTGACTGCAAGACCCATTGAATTTTCGTGCGTTCGCAGAAAGGACCAGACAATGACGCTCGACAGGAAGAAACTAGCCGTTATCCATATCGTCAAGAAGGAACTGGGGCTCTCTGACGACAATTACCGAGACATTCTTGAGCGTGAAGCAGGCGTGCGCTCGGCAAAGGATCTTGACCAGCAAGGCTTTCATCGCCTGATGTGGTATTTTACCCGCAGCGGCTATTATCGTATCAATCGATACGGGCTCACATTCAGACAGAAAGCGTATATCAATCACTTGGCGGAGGAGCTTGGATGGGATGAGCAGCACCTCAATAACTTTCTTGCGAAATACGTTAAGAAACCGGCTGTAGTGGAACTCAGCAAAAAAGAAGCGAGCAAAGCGATAGAAGCGCTGAAAAACATATACCAACGTACCGCATGTCCCTGACCGAAAAGGCGGCGTTGCTTCGCCACGACTACAACGACATTGAAGGGTGAGCCGTTGCAGCTTGGAGATCAATGTCGGTGAAGAATTACCACCATGTAATTGTGGACAGAACGGATCATCAATAATCAATGCAAGAAAGGAGGAGAGCATGACCACCGGAGCATTTTGTACCAGGGAAGTGGTGATCGCTGACAAAAGCACAGGAATTGTTGAGTTGACCCAGCTCATGCGCAAACACCATGTCGGTGATGTAGTTGTCGTTGACAAACAGGGAGAGAAGGTCATACCGGTAGGAGTTATCACCGATCGCGATATTGTTGTAGAACTCGTAGCGTTGGAAGTAGACCTTGCTTCCGTGACAGCCGGTGAGGTTATGAGTCGTGAGCTGGTAACAGGTAGGGACACGGAGAGTATCTGGGACTCCCTGCAACGTATGCGCCGTAAAGGTATTCGCCGTATGCCAGTTGTCAATGAAGCGGGAAGCCTTGAAGGCATCCTGACGGTAGACGATATCATTGAGCTCCTTGCTGATGAGCTGTCCACGCTCGCCGCCATTACAGGAGGCAAACCGGGAGTTTGAGCAAGAGATTTCTTAAGCCTTACGGATTTTGAAAAAGGGGTTCTTGGATAAACTGGGACAGAGATACCCTCAGGATATCTCCGACTTGGAAGAAGCGACTAAAACAGAGGAATCACACACTATTTCATAGTCCTTTTAGTATAGATACAAAATCTGCAGGTGCTGTTAATAAAATATCTTATCAATCAGGGATTCCTTCGGCGGTGCCAGCATACTGTTTTCCTGGATTTTAAACTGAAGATCGAGCATCCGCAGCGTATTTTCGTCCAAATATAAACGATCATCATATGCAGCACGGATGGTACGGTCCTGGGGAGTAACCAGACGAATGGAAAGGTACATGACACGATTGGTCATGGTATAAGTTCCCACCACGACGGCCTGCGCATTTTGTTTACCAGCTATTTCGTTTAAGTCTCGCGACAGCATAAACTCGCCGATATTGGCTTGAACCAGCACATCACCTCGCAGCTTTATTTCCCTAGAAATATATCCTTTTTTCACAAAACCACTGGTAATGGTATTTTGCAGGTTACGCCCAAAATCAGAAGTCTGGTCAAGCTGTTGGTTATCTACCAGGGTGGTTACAATAACCGGCTGACCAGGCTGACGAGGGATCAACGGAGGTACAGCCTGCTCAATTAATGTCTGAGCTATCTTGTCCCCCAATTTGACCAGATTAACATCTCCTCCCATTAAAGGTTCAAGCCTGGTTCCGTTAAGGTTGGAACAACCACTCAACAGGAGACAACAGACAAGTACGCTAGACAGCGATAAGGAAAAACGAACCAAGCCCATGTTAATCATTACTCCCAGAGTAGCGCGAACTCGTCAGCTTGAGTTCCGGGGCAGGAGAATCCTGCTGATAATGCCAGAAATCAGCATCGTTTATATAATAGATATTGGAACTGCGCATGATATACCGATTGTCATCAACAATAGAAGTGGTGATAATGACCTCGTAATGTCCATTGACCACAGTAGTTGCTAGCGCCGCATCAATGGCACCGGCAGTGGCTAGCGCGAGAATTTCCCCTGGGGCATTTCT